>SHLN01000080.1 GCA_004283105.1 Acidimicrobiia bacterium | reverse complement strand
GACTCAAAGGTGATCTCGGTTGTGGATGGCTTGGAAGAGTCAATGCCCGCGGTGGTCGCGACGTCGGAACCACCGCCCCCGCACCCGGCGATTGCCACAATCATGGCCGTGGCAATCGCCAAACACACGTGTCGCATGGTCACCCTCCTTCCGGGGTCCCTGCTATTTCGCTCCCTGCGCGGTCACGGTGGCTAGACCTGCGAGGGTCTGGGTTACCGCCGGTTCCCCGAAGTAGCTCACCGAGGCCGTATCCGCCGCGGTGATCTCCAGTTCCTCCGATACCCAGATGGTTGCCTGTCCGGTTCCTGCACCCGTGACGGCGGCGGTGCGGCTTTCCAGATCGGCCGCATCGTAAACCGTGACACCGGCCACCCACACCTCCTGTCGGTCGGTCGAACCGGTCAAGGACACCGTTCCGACACCACTCAGTGAGACGACCAGTTCATCGAGGGTGACAGTGCCGATGTATACGTCGCCCACCCCACTGAGGGCTAGCTCGAATCGATCGGCTTCGATCGCTCCGATGTCGATCGTGCCGGCGCCGGCGAGTTCCACCGCCCTGAGATCGGGCACGTCGACCCGGAACACCGGGGGCTCGCTCGGAGCGATGTCGATGCCATCGACGGTTGAGATCTCGAGTGTGGTTCCGCGCAGCGTGGCCTCGAGGTACTGATGGAGATTGTCATCCGTTTCGATGGTGAGTGACGCGGGTGTGCCGTTGCTGATGGTCACTTCGCCCTCGCTCCGGAATACGATCTGCTCAATGACGACTACGTCTACTTTCGCGATTCGTTCCTGGATCGTGAGGGTGCCGGACCCGGGGATCCCGTCGTCCTCGCCATCCGGTCCGACCGGCCCAACCGGCCCGACAGGTCCGCCAGGTCCGGGGCCAATGGAGGAATCGTCGTCCGAGCATCCGGCCACGAGCGCCGCCAGCACCAGCCCGAGGATTGCCACGTACAGCCCGGCGCGGCGGAGAAAGAAACAAGGCATATCAGCCTCCTGACACACCAAGCTTCCACGACCAGCCCGGCGGATCGGTAGAGGCGAACGGACGCATCTGCCGGAAGCCCATCGCAGCGGGGCACAATGGCTTGAACGAGGGAGGATGGCATGGGTACTCAGGGTGATCGGCCGGAGGTCAAGCAGATGCGACTGGTCGTCGAAGTCGAAGACTTTGACGAGGCGGTCGCCTTCTACCGAGACGTCCTCGGCCTGGATGAGGAGTTCTCTGTCGAGAGCGAGGGGGGTGCTCGGGTCGTCGCACTCCAGGCCGGGCGGGCAACGCTAGAGCTCGTCAATCCGGAACAACGGCTCCTCATCGACCGGCTCGAGGTGGGACGGGACGTCGGTCGCAGCATTCGGGTCGGATTCGAAGTCGTGGACGCCGCTCAGGCAACCGATGCGGTCGTCGCCGGGGGAGCGGAGCTGGTCGCCCTTCCCACCCGGACCCCGTGGGACTCGCTCAACTCGCGTTTGGAGGCCCCGGGAGGCATCCAGATCACGTTGTTTGAGGAGCTCACCGAAGGGTGATTCGCGTCCGGTCCGTAGCATGTGCCTGACAGAAGGGAGAGTCGTGCGAAAGATGGTCGTGGTTCTATCGGTGCTTGCGCTGGTGTTGGCCGGCTGCACGAGCGGCGGTGGTGCGGACTGCTCGGCCATCGTCGACGACGGGATGGTGTTCTTCCAGGACGTCATCGACGATCTGGACGGCAAATCACTCGCCGACCTGGAATCAAATCCGCTCACTGCGTCCGACTATGCCACCCGCGCTCGGGAGTTGGAACGACGAACCGCCAATTCGGACTGTTCGGACGCCGAGATAGCCGACCTGCTCGGTGCGCGGATCGATGAGCTCGAGGCGGGTCCGACCAACCCGGCCGGGCAGGCGTTCATCAGTGCCCTCATCTCAGGCATAGAACGGGGTGGGTTCAGCTTCGGCAGCTAGGCACTCGGGTGATGTGAGCGGCCTCGCCCTCCCGCTCGGGAGTTCAGATCGTTATCACGACCTTGCCCCGGGCGTGGCCCGCATCGAGGTACTCCATCGCCTCGGCGGCTTCGGCCAGGGGGTGCGTGCGGTCGATGACCGGTGAGACCTTCCCCGCCTCGATCATCTCGGTGAGGGTCTCGAAGTCCGCCCGGCGGGGCTTGGCGCTGAACGGGATCATCTTCTGGCCGACGAACAGTGAAAGCAATGCCATTCGGGCCATGGCGGCGAGCGGCCCGAGCCAGGTGTTTTCGGGGCTTCCAAACGTGGCCACCCGCACTCCCTTCGGGGCGAGCACCCGCCGGCACGCCGTGGCTGAGTGGTTCCCGACGTTGTCGAGCATGAGGTCATACCGCCTCTCGCCCTTGGTGAAGTCCTCCCGGGTGTAGTCGACGACGTGGTCGGCGCCGAGAGACCGCACCAACTCGATGTTCTTCGTGCTGCACACCGCCGTTACCTCCGCCCCGAATGCCTTCGCAATCTGTACGGCAAACGTCCCGACACCTCCCGATGAGCCGTTGATGAGAACCGTCTGGCCTGGACGGATTCCCCCCTTGTCGCGCAGGGCCTGCAACGACGTGAGGCCGCCCATCGGGACGGCGGCGGCTTGCTCGAACGTCAGGTTGGTGGGCTTGAGCGCCACGGCGTCCTCGGAGACGGCCACATACTCTGCCAGGGCGCCTGCTTCGACCTCTCCGTACACCTCGTCGCCGGACCGGAACTGCGTGACGCCGGCTCCCACCGCTTTGACCTCGCCGGCGAGGTCGGCGCCGATGCCCCGCTTCTTCGGTTTGCGAAGACCGAACAGGACACGGAAGAGCAACGGCTTACCGGTCCGGAGGTGCCAGTCGTACGGATTCAGCGACGCGGCCCGCACCCGCACCAGTAGCTCGTTGTCCTTGATGGCCGGCGTGTCGATCTCCGCCAGCTTCAGCACGTCGGTGGATCCGTACTCGTCGTGGACGATCGCCTTCATGCTGGTCTCCCGGTCGAGTCGAGTGGGTTCGCTTCGATCAACGGTGACCGGGCCGGTCGGGAGTCGCCAGGGACCAACGTCACATCGGTCGGGGTATGGCTCGTAGTGTGGTCGCAATCATCGAGGGAGGAACGCAATGGAGCTCGGAGCATTCTCGGTCAGCCTGGCCGTCGAGGACATGGGGGCCTCTCGCGACTTCTATGAGAAGCTCGGGTTTGCCATGGTGGCCGGCGACGGCAGCACGTGGACGATCGTGGCGAACGGGACCACCGCCATAGGGCTCTTCCACGGCATGTTCGAGGGCAACATCCTCACCTTCAATCCAGGGTGGAAGGGTCTGGGGGAGCCGGCGCAGGAGTTCACCGACGTGCGAGAGCTTCGCGCCGAGCTGGTGTCGGGTGGCCTCGACGTGAGTGGAGACACGACCGCCGACACGCCGAGCGGGCCGGCCAGCTTCACGGTCACCGATCCGGACGGCAATGTGATCCTCCTCGACCAGCACGTCTAGGGGGCTCACGGATAGCGATAGATGTCCGCCGGGCGGTCGGGAAACCACTGGCAGCCGAGGGCCGTTTCGACCACGCCCCCCAGCTCGCCCGGCATCCAGGGCACGTCGGCAAACCCGCCGACGGCGGTGATGGCGTCGAGCTCAGCCTGAAACCCGTCGCAGAGCTCCTTCCCCTCGGCGAGGGTGGCCCGATACGCCTCCATCTCAGGGCTATCGGAGAGGGCGGTCCACCCGGCGTCCGTGTCCTCGGTATCACCAACCCGGGAAGCGAGCGTCGTCTCAACGGCGATGAGTTCAGCGTGCCAACCCCACAGGCGCTCGTGCAGGTCGGCGAGTTGATCGGGCGGCGTGAGTTCGTCCACCGTCTCCTGGAGAGGAATCCGAAGGTCGGCCAGCGATCGCGCCAGGAACGACTGCAATTGGACCGGGGTCACGTCGCCGATGCCGACCGCGTCGGCCACCAGCTCTTCTCCTCGCTCACCCGCCACGGTGGCCGCGGAGTCGATGCGGTCCATGTACTCATTCAGGGACAGCTGATCGTCGCTTCCGCATGCCACGAGCCCCGATGAGAGGGCGAGCAGCAATGCGGAACAGAAGAGTGTCTGCGTGGTCAATCGCATCGGGTCTCCTTTCGGCTTCGAGCCCTTTTTGGAGGCTCAGGGGCCTCCCGGTTCGGCCAGCTCCGAGGCGATGGCGGTGGCCCATGCCGAGATGGCATCCCAATCCCGGAAGTCGCCGTCGGGAGCCTTGAGGGCCTTGGTGATGGCCCGTTCGGCAAATCCCAGCGTCTCCTTGTCGAGCTTGCCGGCAAACAGCATGTGCTCGGTCGAATTGACTGCCGACAGCACGTCGGCGACGTCGACGGGGTCCTCGTCGGGCTTGGCCGGATCACCGATCGGTCCGCTCGAGAACGTCCACACCGGGATGGCAACGAGTCGCTCCTGGGTTCGTTCGATCAGTTCTTTGGCCGGCTTGAGCCAGTGGCCGGCATAGACGGCGCTCCCGATGACGACGGCATCGAAGTCATCGACGTGTATGACCTCCTCGGGGGCCACTACCGACGAAACGTGACCGTGCTCGGTCAGCACCCGGCCAACTGCTTCGGCAATCTCGGCGGTGGCGCCGTGCTTCGAGGCCGCCGTCACCAGTACATTCATCCAGACTCCCGCTCGCGTGACACCTCACTGTGCGCCAACACGAACAGGAGTACCAGGGACCGAGGTCACACTGGAGCAGCCGAATGTCGCTCGGCTAGGTCTGTGACTTCACCGCCGCGGCGCCGTCGACCATGCCCCGGCTGAACGAATCGTTCGTCAGGAAGAATGGCTCCTCCCGGCGGGGGTAGTCCTGGCGCACCGACTCGCAATAGGCGTAGGCGAACGAGTTGCGGACCGGGATGATCGAGAACTGGCGCCACCGTACGGACGCCCACTCGGCGATTTCCTCGAGCTCGGCGGGCTGGGCTCGATTGGTGGCCCACTCGGCACCGGCCTCAAACCCGCGCTGATAGAGCACCGTGTCGTCGGCTTCGGCCTGTTTGGCCCGTACATGCACGCCTTCTGCCTCGAGCGCGGTCAGACAGATCTGTTCAATGTCGAGGCCGGCGTCTGTGAGGTCAACCTGAAGTTCGTGATCAATCGTGAGAATGACCTTTGGCATGTTCTCCACCTGTGTTAGCTCTCTCACCGTACATCAGGTCGGCCACGCTGTCTCGCAGTACGCTCGTGCAATGTTCCACGTGGTGCTCTATCGCCCGGAGATCCCTCCGAATACTGGAAATATCATGCGGTTGTGCGCCAGTACCGCCTCGACGCTTCACCTCATTCACCCGCTCGGATTCAGCCTCGAGGACCAGCTTCTGCGCCGGGCAGGGCTCGACTACCGGGAATGGGCCGATGTCGAGGAGCATGACACCTTCGAGGACTACCTGGACGCTGCGTCACCGGGCCGGCTGATCGCCTTCACGAGGAACGCAACCCGGGCCCACACCGCCGTTGCCTTTAGTCCGGGCGATGCCCTGCTGTTCGGCCCCGAATCCGACGGCCTGCCGGAAGCGGTTCTGTCGCAGTTCGCCGCCAACGATCGGGCCCGCATCCCGATGGTGCCGCGCAGCCGCAGTCTCAACCTTTCGAACGCCGTCGCGATCGCCCTTTACGAGGCGTTGCGCCAGCACGGGTTTCCCGGCCTGACCGCGGAGGGGAAGTAGGCTGACACTATGGGTGTTCGACGGTTCCGCCTTGCGCTGGCGGCCGGGCTGATAGCCGCTCTCGCCACGATGGTGGCGGCGAGCGCCGACTTCGCGTGGGATCCCGAAGCCACCTTCGATCCGCCCGAACCGGCCGATTCCTTCGGCCGGGCCGTTGACCTCGACGACCCGACGCTCGTGACCGGAGCTCCGGGCGACGACACCCTGCTGGCAAACGCCGGAGCCGTGTGGGTCCATGCCCGCGACGACGAAGGAACGTGGAGCTTCGTTGTGAAGCTGAACGCGTCCGATGCCGCCGCCGGCGATCAGTTCGGATCATCCGTGGCTGTGGAGGCCGACACGCTCGTGGCCGGTGCTCCGTTCGCCGACGATGGCGCGGGGGCCGTGTACGTGTTCAATCGGAGCCCGGGCGGCCTGTGGTCCCAGTCGGCCCGGCTGGCGCCGGCGGCAAGTCCCGGGGCCGGCAACTTCGGTACCTCCGTCGGCCTGGCCGGCAACACCATTGTGGTCGGGGCTCCTGCCGCCGGCACCGGTTCCGTCTACGTGTTCAACGCCGATGGGGATGGCGTCTGGTCCGAGACAACGGTTCTCGTTCCCACCGATGCAGAGGCCGATGACTTCGCCGGCACGTCGGTTGCCCTCTCCGGCGACACCATCCTGGTCGGAGCCAGCCTGGAAGATGCCGCCGGCGCTAGTTCCGGATCGGTCTATGCCTTTGTGCGGGCGGGTGATGGAACCTGGTCGCAACAGGCCAAGCTCATCGCCTCAGACGCTGCCGCCGGTGATCTGTTCGGAGACGCAGTTGCGCTGACCGCCGACATCGCCGTCATCGGGGCACGCGCCAACGACGACGCCGGTTCGGGCAGCGGAAGTGCCTACGTGTTCACTCGCAGTACGGATGACATCTGGTCACAGCAGGAGAAGCTGGTCGCCGCCGATGCGACGACGGCCGGGTTGTTCGGAGCGTCGCTGTCCTTCGACGGAGCCCAGCTGGCAGTCGGGGCACCCGGGGCAGGTCGGGCGTACGTGTTCGAAAGTCCCGACTGGTTAGAGACCGGCACGCTCGCCGGCGACCTGCTCTTCGGCGGCGACGTCGCCATCGACGGTGAGGCCCTGGCGGTCGCCACCCAGGGCGTGCCGTCCGGGACGGTCGACGTCTACCGCCGGAGCGAAGCGCTGCTTCCTCCGCCCGTTCCGGTCGGGGTGTTCGATTCCATCACCGGTGAGTGGACCATCGGCAACAACGCCGGCGAAGTCACAACGTTCTTCTACGGAATCCCCGAAGACATTCCCCTCGTGGGCGACTGGGACTGCGATGGCGACGATACCGTCGGGATGTTCCGCCCCGGCAACGGGTACGTCTATCTGAGGAACACGAACGACTTCGGGCCGGCCGATATCACCTTCTGGTACGGGATCGGCGGCGACGTTCCGTTCGTAGGCGATTGGGACGGCGACGGGTGTGACACCCTTGCCGTGTACCGGGGCGGCCAGGTCTACCTCCGCAACTCTCTCGACACCGGCCCCGCCGACCTGACATTCTTCTACGGCCTACCAACCGACACCCCGTTCGGGGGCGATTGGGACAACGACGGGTTCGACTCGGTCGGTCTCTATCGCGAGTCGACCGGGTACGTGTTCCTCCGCAACCGTCTCTCCGCCGGGCTGGCCGAAATCGACTTCTACTTCGGCGCCCCCGGAGACAGCGTGATCGCAGCCGACTGGAACGGCGACGGCACCGACACCGTCTCCATCTACCGACCCGGCGAAGCGCGCTTCTACATCAGCAACACGAACGCCACAACGTTCGCCGAGTTCGACTTCCGGTTCGGAGATCGCAACCTCGATCCGGTCGCGGGGTTGTTTGCTCCCTGAGTTCGGTACATTGCGGATATGGCGTTTGATCGAGTCCAGGTAGAAGCGGTCATCGAGCGAGCGTTGGAGCTGGACGATGCCCCCTCCGCCGGCATGGACGCTGGTGCTGTGCGCCGCATCGGTGATGAGCTCGGTGTGTCGCCCGGGGCGATGTCGCAGGCACTGGCCGAGATTGGCGCAGGCCGGCCCGGCCCGCTCAGCGTGAGTGCGCAGGCCACCATCCCGGTCCCGCCCGCAGTTATCGAGTCCGCCCTTGCCTCGTTTCTCCGTCTGCGCGGGCTGGCCCCGACGGGTTCGGCGGTATGGCAGCAAGCGTCCGGGTGGTGGCCCGATCTGTACCGGTTCAGTGCCGTGTCTCCGGTCGCCGTGACGGTGGGTGAGGCCGACGACGCTACCGCCCTCCGACTGACCGCTCGCCTCGACCGGGTGTGGCGAGTTCATCTCCTCGCGGCGTTGCTGGCCCCCCTCGCCCTCGTCCTGGCCGTGCTCGGCGTTGGACCGGGACTCTCCCTCGGTAGCGTCATCCTGCTCGCCGCCTGGGTGGGCCTGTGCGGGTGGACGTACCTCGTCCGCCGGACGGCGGTGGAGCGCCGCCTCCGGGGAGCCCTCGATACCGTGGCCAATCCCGCCTACCGCTTGCATCCCTGGTAGCCGACTATCGGCAACCACGCGCCTAGTCTCGCTTGATGCGAGTTCTCATCACTGGATCTTCGGGTCTCATCGGCTCAGCCCTCATGCCTGCTCTCGCCGCAGCCGGCCACGACGTCGTTCGGCTCCTTCGCGGCACGGGAGGACCGTCGGGAAACCTGCACTGGGACCCGGCCGCCGGCACCATCGACGACCTGTCCGGCATCGATGCGGTGATCCACCTGGCGGGAGTCGGTATCGGTGAGAAGCGATGGAGCGAGGAACAGAAGCGAGCCATTCTCGAATCCCGCACCGTCGGCACGCGACTCGTAGCCGAGGCGATGGCTGCCGCCACCCCGAGGCCGTCGGTGATGGTGAGCTCATCGGCGATCGCCGTGTACGGCAATCCCGGCGACGCCGAACTCACAGAGGAAAGCCCCGCCGCCGCCGACTACCTGGCCGACGTGGTTGTGCAATGGGAGGCTGCCGCACGGCCGGCGGCAGACGCCGGTATTCGGGTGGTCTACCCCCGTACCGGCATCGTGTTGAGCTCGCGGGGAGGGGCGCTCGACCGCATGCTCCTTCCCTTCAAGTTGGGTCTCGGCGGACGGGTTGGACCGGGCACGCAGTGGATGAGCTGGATCTCAATGGCCGACGAGATTGCCGCCCTCATTCATCTTCTGGAAGGCGATCTGTCCGGACCGGTGAATCTGACGGCCCCGAACCCCGCCACGAACCTCGAGTTTGTGAAGACACTCGGTTCGGTGCTGAACCGCCCGACGCTCCTTCCGACACCGCTCCTTCCGGTCAAGGCTCGCTTCGGAGCTGAACTGGTCGAGTCGTTGCTCCTCTACAGTCAGCGGATCGTTGGGGTCAAGCTGCTCGAGAGCGGCTTCGAGTTCCAACACCTCGAGCTGCGCGGCGCCCTCGAAGCGGCTGTGGCCGGGGACTAGGCGGCTTCTTCCTTTCGGCTCGCCAGATAGGCGCCGGCCAGCACCACCACCATGCCGAAGACGGTGAGCAGTGCGATCGATTCGTCCCGGAAGGCAACCCCGAGGATGACCGCCACGATCGGGATGAAGTAGATGGCGACGCCACCGCGGGAGGCACCGACGCGACCGACGAGCGAAGCCATGACCGCAAGGGCAACCCCCGTCCCGAAGACGCCGAGCACGAACACTGCTCCTGCTCCCGACCAGGTGAAGGAGGATTCACCCAGGCCAACCACGGCAAAGGGAAGCGTGGCGACGGCCGCCACCACCTGGGCACGGAGGACGACTGGCAGCGCTCCGTTGGCCTGTTGCAGGGGAACGGCGATGTTGACCGAGAAACCGTAGAGGAGGGTGGCGAGCAGGACGAGGATGATGCCGAGGGCGGCGTTGGTCTCCTCTCCCCAGGACGGCAACGCCACGAGGATGACCCCGCCGAAGCCGACCAGCAGGCCGATTACGTGGATCCGGCTCGGGAGGCGTCGCAGGAGAACGGCGGCGATGGCGGCCGCAAACAGCGGCATGGCGGCATTGAGGATGCCGGCCAGGGACGAGTCGATCCACTGTTGTGCGAGCGGAAACAGGGTGAAGGGGACTGCGATCCAGGTAAAGCCCAGCAGCACTATCTGGGGCCACGACTGGGAGTCGACGGGTCCCCGGGCGGCAGGGATCAGGGTGAGGGCGGTCGCACCGAGCGCAGCTCGTAGCCAGGTGATCACGCCGGGGGAGAGCGAGTCGAGGGCGATGTCGATGAACAGAAACGACGCCCCCCACGTCAGGGCCAGAAACGACACGAGGCCCCATTCGGCCGGGCCAAAGGATTCGCTCCTCGTCCCGGCGGCCGTCCTGATCATCCGATTCCCCGACATCGAGCGAGGCTAGTGCTCGCTGCTGTCGCTGCTGTCGCTGCTGTCGCTGCTGTTCGCTGTTCTCTGTTCGCTAGCTCTTGCTGGTTCGTAGGCTGCCGTCATGGAAGAGCTCGTCTTGTTTTCTCGCGGTCGTGTGCTGCTTCCTGGTCAACGGCTCAAGCTGCGGGTGCACGATGTCGAGCTCAGCGCCGCCCTGCGAGGCGTTGACGAGTTCTGCGCGGTGTTCTCCCAGAGTGGCGGTGAACTGAGCCGGGTCGGCGTTCGAGCCGATATCCGCTCGCGCAGCATCGCTCCCTACGATCGGCTCGACATCGACGTCGTCGGCGGCGACCGGCTCGAGATCCCCCCCTCAGCTCGCCCGCACGACG
>SHLN01000079.1 GCA_004283105.1 Acidimicrobiia bacterium | reverse complement strand
CCATATGTCCGACGGCCGTGGCGTTGAGGAGATAGGCCAGCTCGGCCTGCTGCTCGGCCAGATCGACGGCAGTGTGCCCGGCGCAGTTGACAACGGCGCTGGGCCGGAACCGATCGAGAACCGGCGCAATCTCGTCGAAGTCGCGCAAGTCCAGTTCATCCACGCCGAGTGAGCGGCCGCCCGGACCGAGCATGCTGGCGAATGAGGAACCGAGTTGGCCGCCCTTTCCAATGATGACGATCATCAGCCGATGATCTCCGATCGTTCTCCGACGGTCAGTTCGACGAACGCCGGTGGCGCAGACCCGCCGATCGAGGCCCGGCGTCCGACGAGCGAATCTCGCAGACGCCAATGGGAGAGCTCGACCTCTTCCATGAGAATCGACTTGCGGACGACGGCATCGGTGATGCGGCAGCCATTGCCGATGGTCGTGTTCGGGCCGATGGTCGATCGTTCGATTTCGACTCCATCTCCGATAACAACCGGCCCGATGATGTCACAGTCGACGAGTTTGGAACCGAGGCCGACCTGGATCTCCCCGCGCAGGCGGCAATCGATGACCTCACCTTTCAGGGAGGTCCGGAGACTGTCGAGCACCAGCTCGCTGGCATGCAGGAGATCTTCCTTCTTGCCGGTGTCTTTCCACCACCCACCGATCATCGAGGCACGCACTCGCCGGCCCGAGTCGATCATGTACTGAATGGCATCGGTGATCTCCAGCTCGCCCCGGTGGGATGGCTCTATCGCATCGAGTGCCTCGTTGACGGTTGAGTCGAACAGGTACACACCCACGAGCGCCAGGTTGGTGGGAGGGTCCGCCGGCTTCTCGATGAGCTGGTATACGTGACCCTCGTCGTCGAGCTGGGCAACGCCGAAGGCACTTGGATTCGGCACCTCGGCGAGAAGAATCTGGGCGTTCGGTTGGTGCTCCTCGAAATCCCGCACAACATCGGAGACACCCTGTCGCACCAGGTTGTCACCCAGGTACATGAGCACGGAATCGCCGTCCGCGAACGGCATGGCGAGTTTGAGGGCGTGAGCCAGCCCGTCCGGGTTCTCCTGCAGGATGAACTCGGGAGTGATCCCGAATCGGGAGCCATCGCCGACCGCCTCGCGGATCTCCTTGCCGGTCTCGGGCGAGATGATGATGGCTACCTCGGTGATCCCTGCCTCGGCGAGGTCTCGCAACCCGTAGAACAGGATCGGTTGGTTGGCGACCGGGACCAGCTGTTTGGACATCGCAAAGGTGATGGGTCGCAACCGGCTCCCTGCCCCACCGGCGAGCACAACGCCTTTCATCGGCTCTCCTTGAGCGGCTGCCACCAATCGCGCCGCTGCCGGTACCAATCGATCGTGTCGCCGAGGCGATCGTCCAGGCTGTGAGCGGGCTCCCATCCGAGGGCGCGGATCTTGGAGGAATCGACCGCATACCGCCGGTCGTGGCCGGGCCGATCGGTAACCGGCTCGATGAGAGAGTCATCCTTGCCGAGCAGGCCGAGGATCTTCTGGGTCAGCTCGATGTTCGATACCTGAGCGTTGGCACCGATGTTGTAGACCTCCCCCGGGGTTCCGGCGTCGACGAGCAGGTGAAGCGCCGAGCAGTGGTCGTCGACATACAGCCAGTCGCGCTCGTTCAGCCCATCCCCATACAGCGGTACCGGACGGTCTTCGAAGAGGTTGGTCACGAACAGGGGGATGACCTTCTCGGGGAACTGGTAGGGACCGTAATTGTTGGTGCAGCGGGTAATGATGGCGGGGTAGTCGAAGGTCACGGCGTACGAGCCGACCAGCAGATCGCTGCCGGCCTTGGAGGCCGAGTAGGGAGAGGACGGATCGAGGAGGTCCTCCTCGGTGGCATATCCCTCCGGGATGGAGCCGTACACCTCGTCGGTCGAGACCTGGATGAACCGGCTGATGTTGTGGCGGCGGGCGGCGTCGATGAGCACGCCGGTCCCGACCACATTCGTTTCGAGAAAGACGGATGGTCCGTCGATCGAGCGATCTACATGACTCTCGGCTGCGAAGTTGACGACGACATCGTGCCCGGGCATGAGTGAGTCGATGAGGGCTGTGTCCCGAATGTCGCCGAGCACGAACGAGTGACGGTTGGAGGCATCGAGCTCGTCCACCGTCGCTTTGACCCCTGCATAGGTAAGGAGATCGAGATTGGTTACCTCGGCGTCCGGCTCGTGCTCGAGAACCCGGCGAATGAAGTTGGAGCCGATGAATCCGGCCCCGCCGGTCACGAGGTACCGGCGGGTCACGAGGGTCGGAGCTCGGGGGGCACGTCGGCCCATTTTGGAGCGGTCTGGTCACGCTCGGACAGGATGGGGGCTTCGACCGGCCAATCGATCTCGAGATCCGGGTCGTTCCAGCGCACTCCCAGCTCGTCTGTGCCGTCGTAGTAGCCGCTCACCAGGTAAGACATGAGGGTCTCGACCGGGGCGTAGAACCCGTGGGCAACCCCGATCGGGATATGGACGGCTCGCGGACCGGCCAGTTCGAACTGTTCGACGGCCATCCGGGTCGGAGACGAGGCCCGTAAGTCGACGAGTGTGACAAGCGCCTTTCCGAACGGGATGAACCACAGGTCTTCCTGGCGCAGGTGATAGTGAAGGCCCCGGAGGACGCCCGGATCGGATTTGGACGTGTTGTTCTGCACGAAGGTGGTGGCGGGCAACCAGGTGGACCGGTGGGTCTCCATGAAGTAGCCGCGATCGTCGTGATACTGGTCCAGTGTCAGATGGTGGACGCCGCCAATGACTGGTGATGGCCGTAATTCCATCACGCCTCCCTCGGTTTGTGCGATTTGAGTGCCGCGCTGTCAGCGTAGTGGCTTTGTACAATCTCTCAATCGGTCGACAGACCTGGTCAGTTGAGTCAACAGTCAACCCGCTGCCCGCCACCCGCCGACCGGATACCCATGGCGGCGCGGAGCGCCGCCTAAGGAACGCGCAGCGTTCCCGCCGAAGGCCGGCGGCTATCGATTAGTATCCACGCTCGTGAGTGAGCCGATGACGACCACCGAATACCGGCCTGGAGCAGACCTCCCGGGGATCACCCTCGTCGGTGGCCTGGCCGGGGCTGTCGCGGCCATTGCGGTCGTGATCCTTCTCGCACCCCTTCTCCTGGAACGAGTCTCGGCCAACTCTTTCGAAGATGGCACCGCCCGGGTAGACACCGTCTTTCAGTTCACCGGCCTGGACGTAGAACTCCCCGAACTCATCACGATGGGGGACACGACGTTGTTCGTCGGCGATTGGACGCTGACCCCCCTCTTCATGTTCTCGCTTCTCGCCGCCATCGCGTTCGGCATCGCCGGGGCGATAACCGTCGGCCTCACCCGATGGCTACCCACGACGGTCGACACGGCCGCCGTGACGAGTGGCCAGAACCGGCTTCTCTATGCCAACGGCATCGCGATCGGAGTTGTCCTCGGGATTCTCACGGCGCAGTTCGCCGCCACCTGGCTCGGATCGAACACCGGCATCGACCTCGAGATCCCGATCTTCCGATTCCTCCTCACCCTGGTCGGGGCCGGAGCCATCCTCGGCGCAAGCGTGGTTGCGACCACCCACCTCATCGCACGACCCGATGTCGTCGGAATCGAAGGCCACACCTGGGAGACCCGCAGCGAATTCGCCAGCGCAACACGCCGGGCCATCAGCGTCCCCCTTGTCGCCGCCGCCGCCATTGCCGTGGTCGTCGTGGTCTTCGGCGTCCTGCTCCTCGAATCGCACGACCTCGGCACGGCCGGACCGCTCGTACTGGCAAGCGTCGTTTCGATTCTCATTCTCGCCGGTGCATCGTACGCGGCGTATAAGAAGTAGAGCGGCGTAGCCGCTCTACTTCGGTCAACGGTCAACAGTCAACGGTCAACGGCCCGAACCTCGAGGCACTCCAACCGCTGGTTCGAGAGACGCAGCCTTTAGATCTGACGCTCTCACTCCGATATCTGGGGGATGGAGAACGCTGCACTTCGGGCTGCCACCGGGCACCTGCTTTCTGGCCTGGTCGCCCTGTCTGCCCTCATTGTCGGCGTGCGCTGGGTGCAGGCGGGGGGCGAGCCGGTTGCCATTCCGGCCACGCTCATCGTTGTCTCTCTCGTTGTCCTCACACCACTCGCCATGCATCGGAGCTGGCATAGTCGCGGCGAGTTCATCGACTCCCACGTCGAGGCCGCCTGTCGGTTCCTCACCGTCGTCGGTACCGGGGCGGCACTCGTCATCGGGCTCCCTGCGCTCGTTGCGTGGCTGCTCCCATCGGGCACGGAGCTCTGGAGCAGCGTCATGGTGCTCCCCTACCTCGGAGCCCTGGCCATCCCCGTGGCATGGGCCTTCTTCGCCATGCGCGCCGCCGTGATGGCCTTCAACGGTGCTGAAACACCGTTCCCGCGCTGGATGCTGCTCCCCGGGATGGCATCGCTCCGCTAGGACTGGCTTGGGTCGTTCGGCCCTTCCCTGAACAGACGCGCTCGGCGATGGTTGGGAGATGGAGATTCTGGCCGGCATTCTCTTGATCCTCTTGTCCCTGCTCTGCTGGGGTGGACAGACGATCTCGTGGCTCTATCCGGAGACCGCCGTCAAGCTGACGCTGATGGAGGCAGAGGAGGATGTGGAACCGGTCTACTGGGCCGACATCCGCGGCGAAGCTGCCTGGGATGCGCTGACCCTGTGGACGATGCTCGTCGCCGGGATTCTCCTCGTTGCCGACGCCGACTCGTGGGCCTACTTCGGCCTCGTCGGCGGAGGCATGTATACCTACTTCGCAGGCCGCGGGATTCTTACACGACGGGAGATGCAGCGCCGCGGGCATCGGATCGGTGCGCCGGCCAGCGTGAGAATCGGCTACACGTTTCTAGCGATCTGGGGAGTGATGGGCCTCATCACCATCGCTGCGGCACTAGCGGCGCTCCCAACTCCCTGAGAGGAGGCACGATGGAAGTCACCCTGCTCACCTGGATCGTGGCCATCACCGGACTCGTGCTGATCGGGATCCTCGGCACCGTGCAATTCATTGCGGTCATCAAGCCCCGCGACCCGTGGACGATCGCGAACGTCTACGGCGGCAGCCCCGATCGGACCGACCCGAAGGCCTACTTTGCCTTCAATCAAGGCTCGGCCTGGGCCGACCCCTTCTTCTGGGCTCCACTTCAGATCGCCGGGAGCATCGGCATGCTGCTCGGCGAGCGGTGGGGGTTCTTGCTGGCACTCATGGCTTCGGTTCCGTTCTGGTACACGGCCATCTTCTTCTTCATCTGGGACCGCGACCTCGGGTTCCGCGAGAACACGTTCATGTACTGGGTCATCATCTGGGGCATGTGGCCGGCCTTCGGCATCTTCGAAGGCGTGTACACGTTCGTGAGGCTTCTGGAGTAAGGGAATGGCTGCGGGAGGAGCGCTGCTCGTCGCTCGCTGCTCGTCGCTCGCTTAGTTTCTTCTTGCCCGGAGGGGGGACACGTCACTGCCTCGCAGCCGCAAGCGGGTTCTGAGGCGAGCAGCGAGCAGCTAGTAGCGAGCAGCTAGGTGCAGCGAGCTCCTACGTTGGAACCCGTTCCGGCCTGCTGGGAGAGAACCGCTGTTCCTCCTGCCACCACCGGAAGTAGATAACGATCATCACTCCCCAGAGCAGCAGGCCGCCGCCGATCTTCATGACGAGGCCGGCGATGGTCTGGTCGGTGATGACGTCGAGTCCCCACAGGCGGGGGAAGCCGTTGTACACCGGATAGACGGAGTCAGTGGCGAACGTGAGAAAGCTCGCCGGAATGGTGGGTACGAGCCCGTTGGCAAACAGGTACCCGATCGCCGCCATGGACGACAGCTTGGGGAAGTCGGGGATCGGGCCGAGCACCGGCCACCACAGGAGGAACGCGGTCGCCATGAGCACGAGATGGGCACCGAAGTGAAAGGCATCGTTCGTCACCATGAGTTCGACCGCCCGGGGAGCATGGATGGCAGCCAGCACCGCGTTGAAGGCGACGAGAGCTATGAGCGGCTTGGTGGCAAACCGGAGCAGGCCCATGATCGGACGAACGAGCACGCGAGTGAGCCACCACGGTGAGCCCATGAGCAACAGCGGCGGCACGACCCACGCCAGCGTCATGTGCTCGATCATGTGGAAGGTGAACAGGCTCTTCTCGGCGATGTCGTGGAACGGCCACGTGCTCACTACGAGCCAGGCAACAAGCCCTATGCCGAAGAGCCACCTCTGGCGGGTCGTGACCGCCGCCTCCCCCTGCGGCGCAAACCGGGCGGCCAGGCGAGGCATGCCGGCGTAGTAGCCGACGGCGAGCACGGCGATGAGCAGATAGACGTCCCAGTGAGGGTGGAACGCCAGCACGTCGCTCGTGTGATCGACGACTTCTCCGTGGGCGAGAACGTGCATGTCAGAAGGTGTCGAAGAGCGCGCGGAACGACAGGAGCACGGCGATGAACAGCGCGAGGGCCCCCAGCAGACCGAAGTAGAACATGAAGTTCATCGTGAACGGCTCGTACTTGAGGTGCATGAAGAACGCCACCACCGTGAGGAACTTGACGATTCCAAGAACGATGAGCGAGGTCACGAGCAAGGCGCCGTCGTAGCCGGGGATGTAGGTGATGGCGACCTCGACGGCGGTAACGATCGCCAGGAAGAGGGCGATCATCCAGTAGTTGGCCGGACTCAAGTGGTCGGCGTGTTCTTCTTCGGTCGTTTCGACGGCGGTGGATTCGGTGGCCATGGTCACACCTGCAGCAAGTAGACGACGGTGAAGATGACGATCCAGACGATGTCGACGAAGTGCCAGTAGAGGGCGACCAGCTCGACATTCATCCCCCGGGACTTCGTGAGGCCGACCCGGAAGCTGAGGATCGACATGGCAGACAGCATGAGCACGCCGACGGCAACGTGGGCGCCGTGGAAGCCGGTGAGCATGTAGAAGCTGGATCCGAACGGGCTGGTGTCGAGCTTGAGTCCCTCGTGAACAAACGTCGAGAACTCGTAGAACTGCCCGCCGAGGAACACCAGGCCGAGCCCGGCGGTCGACAAGAGCCACAGGCGCAGCTGGCGCTGGTCGTTGCGTTCCCAGGCGTTGTGGGCCAGCACCATGGTGAGCGAGCTCATGAGCAGCACGAACGAGCTCACCGAGGTGAACGGGATGTCGAACAGCTCCTCGGCGTCGGGACCGCCGTTGGTACGGCCGCGGTAGAGCAGGAACGTCGAGATGAGGGCACCGAAGAACATGAGCTCCGAGGCAAGGAACGACCACATGGCCGTCTTGCGAATATCGAGCCCGCCCGAGGTGGTGTGTGCGACCGCCACTATTCCGCCCCCTCGCTGGATGTGCCGACGAGTTCGGCCTCTGCGTCGTCGCCCCCCCCGTCATCGGCGTGGCCCTCTCCGTGCCCGTTGTCACCCATCGGGTGGTCGATGTCCTCCATCGCCCAGCCAAAGATGGCCCACAGCATGATGCCGAGGCCGGCGGCCATGACGAGGTACCCGACCGGGAGCCACAGGAAGCCGTAGGCGAGCGTGACGATGCCGACGGCCAGCAGAATCGGGTAGTAGGACGGCGAGGGCAGATGGACGTGGAATTCCTCCTGCGGCGCCGACGCCGACGGGTCGAGCGGATTGGTGTCGAGGCGCACCGGCAGGTGATCCTCGTCCTCGCCGTACTTCTTGTACCAGAAGTCATCGATGGCCTCGACCACCGGGACCTCGGCGAAGTTGTAGTCGGCGGGCGGCGACGACGTCGTCCACTCGAGCGTACGGCCGTCCCACGGGTCGGGCCCGGCGAGCTCACCGCTCCGGTAGCTGCGGACCGCGTTGTAGAGGAACACGAGAATGCTGAGGGCGATGACGAACGAGCCGACTGTGGCCATGAAGTTCCAGTAGTTCCAGCCCAGACCGTCCCCGTAGGTGGCGATGCGGCGAGGCATCCCGTTGAGGCCGAGGAAATGCATGGGGGCGAACGTGAGGTTGAACCCGATGAACATGAGCCAGTAGTGCCACTTGCCGATGGTCTCATCGAGCATGCGCCCGAATACCTTCCCGAACCAGTAGTAGACGCCGGCGAAAACCCCGAAGACGGCGCCGCCGAAGAGCACGTAGTGGAAGTGGGCAACGACGTAGTAGCTGTCGTGCTGCTGGGTATCGGCCGGCACGATGGAGTGGGTGACCCCGGAGAGCCCTCCGATGGTGAACATCGCCACGAATCCAACCGAGAACAGCATCGGGGTCGTGAACGAGATGTTGCCTCCCCACATGGTCCCGACCCAGTTGAAGATCTTGATGCCGGTCGGCACAGCGATGGTCATCGTCATGAGACCGAACGCTGTCTCGGCAACCGGGCCGAGGCCGGAGGTGAACATGTGGTGGGCCCACACTCCGAACCCGAGGAAACCGATCGCGGCCCCGGCAAACACCACGAACTGATAGCCGAAGAGCGGCTTGCGGCTGAACGTGGGCAGCACTTCGGACACGATGCCCATGGCCGGGAGGATGAGGATGTAGACCTCGGGGTGGCCGAACAGCCAGAACAGGTGCTGCCACAGAATGGGGTCGCCGCCGGTGGCGGCATCGTAGAACAGGGTTCCGAAGTTGCGATCGAGGATGACCTGGAACAGACCGACCGTGACGAGCGGCAGCGAGAAGGCCAGCAAGAACGCGACGACGAGCTGCATCCACACGAACACCGGCATCCGGAACAGGGTCATCCCGGGAGCCCGCATCGTGAAGATCGTCGTGATGAAGTTGACGGCACCCAGCAGGGAGGCCACACCGAGAATGAGGAGGCCGATCGCCCAGAAGTCCATCCGTATGACTTCGCTCTGGGTGGAGAGCGGCGAATAGCCGACCCAGGCGCCGTCCGGAAAGCCGCCCAGGAAGAACGAGCTGGAGATGAAGATGCCGCCCGAGATGAAGATCCAGAAGCTCAGCGCGTTCATGCGAGGAAAGGCCACATCGCGGGCGCCGATCATGATCGGCATGAAGTAGTTGCCGAAGGCGGCGGAAACCGGCATCACAAATAGGAACACCATCGTCGTGCCGTGCATGGTGAAGAGCTGGTTGTAGACCTCTTCGTTGACCAGGGTGCCATCGGGCACCGCCAGCTGCCAGCGGATGACGAGGGCCTCGATCCCGCCCAGGACAAAGAACACGAAGGCCGAGATGCCGTACATGATGCCGATCTTCTTGTGATCGACCGACGTCAGCCACCCCCACAGCCCACCCCGGGACGACGGGGCGGCGGGAGCTACGGGAGGCGCTTCAACGATCGTTGCCATTGGTCTCCTTCACGGGCTAGCTCAGTCCCTGCAGGAACGCCACGAGCGTGGCGATCTCGTCGTCGGACAAGCCCAGGTTGGGCATGCCCCGGTTGAGGTCGGGTCGCATGGACTTCAGTTCCGACGGATTGGCCAGCCAGGCGGAGAGGTTCTCTTCGGTGCTGTCGTAGAGGGCTCCGGCGAACGTGTCGCGCTGAGCGAAGTGAGTCAGGTTCGGGCCGGGGTTGAGCCCGCCACCTTCGGCCTCGGTTCCGTCGATGGCATGGCAGGCCGTGCAGCCCTTGTTGACGAACAGCTCCCATCCTTCCGAATCTTCGACGACGGTGGCCGGAGCCAGCTGGCTCTCGACCCAGGCGTCGAAATCGGCCGGCTCATGGGCATAGACGCGGAGGCGCATGTTGGCATGAGAGAGTCCGCAGAACTCGGCGCATTGCCCGAGGAAGAGCCCGACCTCGTCGGCGCTGATCGTCAATGTGTTCTCGTGCCCGGGCACGAGATCGCGCTTCCCGGACAACCGAGGGACCCAGAAGCTGTGGATGACGTCGCCGGCATCGGCGGTGAGGGTGAGGGCGATGTCCTGGCCGACGGGGATGTGCATCTCGTTGGCGGTGACCACCCCGAGGTCCGTGTACTCGTACTCCCACCACCACTGGTGGCCGGTGACGGTGATCTCGAGTGCATCGACCGGCTCTTCGGCGTTCTCGAAGATCGTCTGCACGGTGGGAACGGCCAGTCCGGCCAGGATGATGGCCGGTGCGATCGTCCAGGCGATCTCGAGTTTCGTATTGCCGTGAATCTGCTTGACCGGACGGGGCTCTTCGCCCTTCTTGCGGCGGAACTTGAAGGAGGTGTAAATGATGGCCGCCTGAACGAGCACGAAGACAACGATGGCGATGATGAGCGTGAGCCGGAAGAGGCCGTCGATGTTGCTGGCACGCTCGCTTGCCGGGGAAAGCCCGTCCTGGGCTCCGCCGGTTCCGCACGCGGCCAGCACCAGGGTGAGGATGGCGACAAACACGCCTGCCCGGAGACGTCGTTGCCTGTGACTTGTGACGGCGTTCTTCACCGCGGGGTGGCTCCCCATACTCGAGGTCGGTGACACATTAGTTGTAGGCGCGTTTCTGTGGAAATTGCTTGTGAATTAGCGACCATCCCGTTGGGATGGGCGCGGCCTTCGGCCATCAGCTGTCAGCCATCAGCCCGAGCGCCAAGGGGCAGGTATGGGTCGAATCGCCCTTGCACGCCGCTACAACCAGCACCCAGCAACCAGCAACCAGCA
>SHLN01000284.1 GCA_004283105.1 Acidimicrobiia bacterium | reverse complement strand
CACGGCTTCGCTCCTACCGAGGCGGCGGCGGCCGCCACCGATTTGATCGAGCTGGGCGTGGACCTTCACGGTGTCATGGCGATTCCCCCGCAGGGGGAGCCGGCGCTGCCGTACTTCGAAGCGCTGGTCGAGCTGCGCGATGCGCTGGCTGAGGTGCACCCCACCATGACGGTGGTTTCGGCCGGAATGACCGACGATTTTGAGCAAGCAATACGGGCGGGCGCGACCACGATTCGCGTGGGACGGGCTATCTTTGACTAACGGGAGGTTGGTGCGATGAGCTCCATCTGGAACAAGGCAATGTATTTTCTCGGGCTCGACGAAGAGTCGAGGGAGTTGGATGAGCGGCAGCCGGCGCCGATGGCACAACCGGCCGAGGTCACCGGCGGCGCCCCGCGCGGGCGGCGAGTCGAGCCGCCCTCCGGCCGCGGCTGGCGTCCCGCCAACACCGAAGCGCGCATGGAGTCCGTGACGGTCCCCGCGTCGGCCACGGCGGTCCGTCAGGTACCCGGCCGTGACGCCCAGGCCGAGATCGTGGTAGCCCATGATTTTGCCGACGCCCAGCTTCTCGCCGATCACCTGCGGGTGCGGCGGGCGGTCGTGCTCGACCTGCGTGACACCGAGCCAGACACCGTGCGGCGGCTCGTAGATTTCGCCAGCGGCATCACCTATGCCCTCGAGGGCACGATGCAAAAGGTCGCTCAGGGAGTGATCCTCGTCGCACCGGCCCGGACCACCCTCGGTGATGATGAAGTGCAGCGTCTCCACGAGCTCGGCCTGTACGAGCTGGACGCCTAACCGGCGCCGCCTATGACCGGAATCCTCGCCAACATCGTTCTCGCGGCGATCTTCGCGCTCATTGTGCGGATCATCCTGGACTGGGTTCAGGTTCCGGCGGGCCATCCGGTCGGGCGGCTGCGCACCGCGCTTGCCTCTGTCACCGACCCCATGTTGATGCCGTTGCGGCGCTTGATTCCCCCGGTTCGCCTCGGGGCGGTTGCTCTGGACGTCTCGGTGATCGTGCTGCTGGTTGCCCTCCAGATCCTGTACGGGGTATTGCGGGCCGCCTGAGAGCAAGCCGCCTGAGAACAATGGCGCGATCCAAAGCTATGCTGTCGACATGGATTTGAGCGCAGTTGATGTACAGCAAAAAACGTTCCGCGAACGATTCCGCGGGTACGACCCCGACGACGTAGAAGACTTCCTCGATCGCGTGGTCGAGACGCTGCGTGGTCAAGAGCTCAAGCTGCGTCAGCAGCAGGAACAGCTCGACACCATCCAGCAGGATCTGGCCGGTACCAAAGAGGCCGAAGAGGCCATCAAGCGGACCTACATCACCGCCCAGCGCACCTCTCAGGAGATGGTCGGCGAAGCCCAGGAGAAGGCCAACGCCATTCTCGACAAGGCCAAGGGCCAGGCGGAGTCAATGGTGGCCGAAGCCCGATCGGAGGCCACGCGCACCCGGGAGGAATCCGCCACCGAGCTCGAGGCACTCCGCAGGCGGGTCACCCAGCTCCGCTCGGCCGTGTCCGATTTACAGACCCGCTTGAAGGCATTCGCCGAGAATGCCTCCGCCGAGCTCGAAGGGCTCGGTGCCTCCATCGACCTCGAGACCCACTCCATCTCGGAGATCCTGGAGCAGGCGGCGGCCACCGATGACGCCGTCGAAGCCGATGAAGCAGAAGCTGCCGCCGCTGCCGAAGCTGCTCAAGCAGCCGACGCAGTCGCGACCGACGAGGTGGAGGCTGAGCCGGAAGCCGCCGAAGTCACCGCCGGGGCCGAAGCCACCGCCGGGGTGGCCGACGTTGTCGAGGACGCCGTCGACGACAACACGGTCATCGAGGACGGTGCCGATGAGGCGCGCGAGGCCGCCTACCTTCAGCAACCGCGGGGACAGCGTCCCTGGGAGCGGGCCTAACCGGCCTCAGCTACCGCAAGCGACACGGTGAGCGTGTCGTCTCCGATGCTGACATCTGACGACTGCGGCGTGTCCGCCTGCTCGAGCCCGACGGCCAGCACCTCCCCGTCGATGTAGTCGCCGAAACCGGCAAAGGCCCGTGCCACAACCTCGCTCGGGCTATGCCAGGTCAACCGGATCCGATCGGTCACGTTCAGTCCCTGCTCGCGGCGCTCGTTCTGCACCCGGTTGACTATCTCACGGGCCACTCCCTCAGAGATGAGGTCCGGGGTCAACGTGCAGTCCAGCGCCACCGACAATGGCCCCTCGGCGTCGACCACGACCCCTTCCTGGGCCCGGCGGGTCACCACAACGTCATCGGCGGTGATCACTCCCTGCGACAACTCGATAGACGCGCCGTCGAGCAGCCGGTGCAGGTCATCGGATGACAGGTCTTCGATCTCGGCGGCCACCGCCTTCACGTCCTTGCCGAAGCGCGGACCGAGCGACTTGAAGTTTGCCTTGCCGTGGAGCGTGACAAGCGAGGTTTCGTCCGAGCTCGACAGCACCTGCTTGACGTTCAACTCCTCGGCGATGAGGTCGGCGTGCGATTCGAGGGCGGCCAGCATCCCCGGGTCCCGGGACACCACCGTGAGGGTCCGCAGCGGCTGGCGAATCCGCAGGTTGTTGGCCACCCGGAGCGACCGCCCCAGCCCGACGGCGCTGCGCACCGCCGCCATGGTCTCCTCGAGGGAGGTGTCGATCAGGCGTGCCCGGCTCTCGGGGTAGTCCTCGTGATGGATGCTGGTCGGCCCGGTTCCCGATCGGTGGGCCACCACCAGCTGCTGGTAGATCTCCTCGGTGACGAAAGGCAGCACCGGGGCGATGACCTTTCCGAATGTGACCAGCACCTCGTGCAGCGTTGCGAACGCCGCCAGCTTGTCGGTGTCGTCGTCGGAGTCGCGCTGTCGCCAGAACCGCCTGCGGGACCGGCGGATGTACCAGTTGGTGAGGTCGTCGATGAAGTCGATCATCGGCGGGATCACGTTGTACAGGTAGTAGCCCT
>SHLN01000283.1 GCA_004283105.1 Acidimicrobiia bacterium | reverse complement strand
ACCTTGGCACCGGCCGGAATGCGCACGGTCATCGAGCGTTCGTCTTCAACCAACTGGGCGCCATCGCACGTCTCACACGGGACCGTCACGACCTCACCCCGGCCCTGGCAGATGTCACAGGTCTGGAGCGTTGCCATGGTTCCGAGCATGGTGCGGCGAGATACCTGCACGGCGCCGTGGCCGCGACACTGGGGACACGTCTCGGGGGTAGTCCCGGCCGCTGCCCCGGTTCCGCTGCACGTGGGACAGACGTGAGGAGCCTTGAACGTCAGCTCCTTCTCGACGCCGACGGCGGCTTCCGCCAGGGTCACCTGTGATTCGACCAGGAGATCCTGGCCCGACCGCTGTTGTGCCTGGGAACCAAATGGATCCCCGAATCCGAATCCCCCGCCGCCGCCAAAGAAGGAGTTCAGCAGATCGTTCAGACTCCCGAAGTTGGCGAACAGATCGCCGAACTCGAGCGTCTCACCCCGGTCGTAGCGGGCTCGCTTCTGCGGATCCGAGAGCACCTCGTACGCTTCGGCCACCTCTCGGAACTGTGCCTCAGCAGCGGGATCATCGGGGTTGGCGTCGGGATGGGTCTCGCGGGCGAGGCGACGGAAAGCTCTCTTGATTTCGTCGGGATCGGCATCACGCGCCACCCCGAGAATCTCGTAGTAATCCTTCATGAGCTGAGGCTGTCGGTGAGCCCGTCACCGACCTCCTCGACGACCCTGATCGTCCTTCGGTAGTTCATCCGCATCGGCCCGAGCACTGCCACCCGGCCTGAGCTGCGTACATCGACCCCGTACGAGGTCGACACTACGGCGAGGTCGAGTTCGTTCGATCCGAGCTCCGGACCCATGAGGACCGACGTCCCCTCCTCCTGACCCTCCACCAGCTTCATGAGTGACGACTCGCGCTCCAGTAGCTCGAGGATGAAATGAACCTTCGAGATGTCCTCCCAGAGTCCGGCCAGCATGCTCGTGCCGCCCACGTACAACTCGCGCGTGTCTGCTTCGGATTTCAGGGCCGCGTCGGCGAGTGTCGTCACGATCCCGGCGTCCCCCGCCGGCAGCTCGCGCGGTGCCTGATCGAGGGCCTGGCGTGCCTCAGCGAGGGTCCGGCCCACCAGGGTGCGGATGAGGGCGTCCTCCAAGCGGGCGACCTGCGGTGCCTCGATGGCATCGGGCAGCCGCACGAGTTCCTGAGTGACCTGTCCGGCCTCGGTTACCAGCACCATCAGCAGGACATGGCTGCCGAGCTGCACGAGATGAACCCCGTGAATCTGCTCACTGACCAAACCGGGGCCGATCACGACCGCCGGGTAGGCGGTGATATCGGTCAGGAGCTCAGACGTCTGCTTGAGGAGGTTCCTCAACTCGTGGTGGAACGACTGGAAGAACTCGTCGATCCGTTCCCTGGTACCGGCCCGCAGCCTGGCGGGATCGGTCGTGTCGATGTAATAGCGAAACCCCCGCTCCGTTGGGATGCGGCCGGCCGACGTGTGCGGCTGCACGACGTACCCCTCGGCTTCGAGGGCAGCAAGATCGTTGCGGACGGTCGCCGACGAGACGTTCAACTTCGTTGCCTCGAGAATGGCGCGCGACGACACCGGCTGCCCGGTGCGGATGTGCTCATCGACGAGCGCGGTGAGAACTGCGGCCTTGCGGTCGTCCATGCGATCAGGTTAGCAGTGCTTAGCAGTCAGCCTGAGCGAGTGCTAGAGAGTCGCTGCCCGCTACCCGCTACCCGTTGCCATCGATCGTTTCCCGTTACCCGTTGCCCGTTACCCGTGTGTCGCTCGGCCGAGCCAACCCGAGCACCACCCTCGCGACGGCGTCGGTGAAGAGGGGGTCGAGGACGAGAATGCTGTTCGCGGTGACCTCCAGCTTGCCGGCTTCGACGAGGGCTTGACCCTCGGGGTCGGCGGCAAGGACAGGGCCGACGGCTCCAGCAGCCACCCCCGTTCGCATGCGGACACCAAGAAAGACTCGTTCGAGTTCGGCGTCCCAGGCGGCGATGACCTCACGACCCGCCTCGGGAGGTTGGTCCTGCTCGACCATGTCGAGGTAGGCCTCGAAACGGCGCACATTTCGCCGCCGGACACCGTCGCGATGCCCGTGAGCGCCAAGACCGAAGGCGAGGTAGTCGCCCTGTCGCCACGTGTTGAGGTTGTAGCGGCACTCGTGACCCGGACGGGCGTAGTTGGAGACCTCATAGTGAGTGAACCCATTCGCGACCAGCGCGGTCCGTGCCAGTTCGTACTTGTCGGCCTGGTCGTCCGGATCGGGGGCCGCCGCCCCGGCCAGAACTTGCCGCGACAGCTCGGTCCCCCGCTCCACGGTCAATGCATACGTCGAGATGTGGTCGGGCTGGAGGGCAATGGCCGTCTCCACGGTCGCCGCCCAGGATCCCGGCGATTCTCCCGGTGAGCTGAAAATGAGATCGAGACTGACCGAGTCGAATCCGGCGCCACGAGCTCGCGCAACGGCGACCCCGCCGTCCGGGGCTGTGTGCATCCGGCCGAGCCCGGCCAGGACCTCGTCGTCGAAGGACTGAACCCCGAACGAGACGCGGTTGATCCCCGCCATCGAGAATCCGTCGGCGACACCGGGCGTCCAGTCCTCTGGATTCGCCTCGAGAGACACTTCGACGTCATCGACAAGACCGAACCTCTCCGCCAATCGGTCGATGACGCCCTTCAGGAGCTCAGGGGCAACCCGGCTCGGCGTCCCACCCCCGATGAAGACCGATTCGAGCGGCCCGGCCGCCGGCTCCATGTCGATCTCGGCAAGCAGCGCATCGAAATACCGCTCCGTCAACTCGTCCTTTCCCGCCACAACAGCAAAGTCGCAATAGGGACACACCCGAGCACAAAACGGAACATGCACGTACGCGGCTGTCATGTTCCCGACCACCCCGTGCCGCCACTTCTAGCCCACCGCCCTCTCAATTACCCTCCCGCAAGTGTTCCGTCGTGGTC
>SHLN01000078.1 GCA_004283105.1 Acidimicrobiia bacterium | reverse complement strand
GGCCGGCCGCTGCTCTCCTCGTGATGGCCTCGTCCAGCCCGGCCCGGCGCAATGCTGCCATCCCGGCCCCGAACGAGCCGACGCCCGGGACCACACCGAATTCGGCCGCCTCGAAGACGGCACCATCGCCGGTCACTGTGGACTCGAGACCGAGCGCCCGAAAGGCGCTTCGGATCGAGGCGAGGTTGGCGACCCCCGAGTCGGCAATCGCCACCTTCATCGGGACCCTCCGGCCAGATACCCCTTGGTGGAGGGGACGTCACTCGAACCTGTCGTCGAGACCGCCTGGCGGAGTGCCAGCGCCAGGGCCTTGAAGGCGGCCTCGGCCCGGTGGTGGTCGTTCTCCCCCTTGAGCACGTCGAGGTGAACGGTGATTCCGGCGTTCTGGGCAAGCGAACGGACAAAGTGCGGGATGTTCTCGGTGGCAAGGGCGCCGATCGACTCCCGCTCCAGCGACAGGTCGACGAACGCCGCCCCCCGCCCGGAGAGGTCGACCACCGCACGGGCCAACGCCTCGTCGAGCGGGGCGAAGGCACTGCCGAATCGAACGAGGCCGACCCGCTCACCGAGCGCCTCGTCGATGGCCGATCCGAGCACGATGCCGCAGTCTTCGACGGTGTGGTGATCGTCGATCTCCAGGTCACCCCGGCAGGTGAGCACGAGGTCGAACCGTGCATGCTTGGCGAGGGCCGTCAGCAGGTGGTCGAGGAACCCCACCCCGGTGGCTACCTCCGCCCGACCCGAACCGTCGAGATCGAGGTCGAGCACGATTGACGTCTCCGTCGTTTCCCGTTTGATCTGAGCTGTGCGATCCATGCTCACGGCACGATCTGTGACAGGTTCGTCACCACCAGATCGGTGCCTCCGGCGGCCTTGATAGCCGGAATGAGACCGGGAAGCTCATCGCGCGGGACCGCCGCCCGCACGGCGAATCCCTGGTTGCCGTAGAGCGGGGCCACCGTGGCTTCGCGCATGCTCGGAAGGAGCGCCACGAGCGCATCGAGCCGGTCTGGTGCCGCGTTGACTTCCAGCATGACCCGTCGCCGGGCGTTGAGAACCGATTCGAGCAACAGGGCAAGATCGGTGATCCGCTCCCGGGTGATGGGATCCGCCATTGCCCGCTGGCTGGCGTAGAGGCGGGTCGAAGACTCGCCGAGCACCTCAAAGACCTTCAGGCCGTTCGCCCGCAGCGTGGCCCCGGTAGCCGAATTGTCGACGATGACGTCGGCATCCTCGGGCGGAAACACTTCGGTCGCCCCGTAGCTGCGGATGATCTCAGCGTCGAGATCCTGCTCCTTGACCCACGTCTCGGTCAGGTTCAGGTATTCGGTTGCCACAACGAGGCGCCGCTCGGGGAATTGCTCCCACGACTCGTCGGCGGCCGCCACCAGTTGAACCGTGTCCATCCCGGTGTCGAGCACTTCGATGAGATCGGCCCGCAATTCTGCGACCCAATCGGCACCGGCAAAGCCGACATCGCGGGTCCCCAGGTCGAGCATCTCGACGATGTTCTGCGGTTTGAGGATCTTGACCTCGAAGCCGGGCAGCGAGATGACCGGCCGGTAGCCGCGCGCCGTCGGCGTGACGGTGATGCCGGCGTCCCCCAACAGTTGCTGGACGCCTCCGGCCATATGCCCCTTCGGTAATCCGAGGTGAATGGGTGGCTGGTTCATGCTTGTTCCTTCCGGGGCCTGCGGAGGAACGGCATAGAAAAACCGGCCTTCGCAGGCCGGTTGCTTCGGGTTGTCGCCGGTACGCGACTACACCTCCAACCAGCCCTCCTGGGCATGGTGATGATGGAGGTGGTGAGTCATCGTGTACATCGTGGGGTCAAGTTAGGCCACCCGCGATCGTTACGCAAGCAGCGGGCACAATCCGCTCGTCTCAGCGGCCGTGCTGGAGGATCGCCAGTACCTCGTCGTGGAGGAGACCGTTGGAGGAGATGGCACTGCCGCCGTCGTACTTCCCTGCGCCGGAGAAATCGGTGAAGTGCCCGCCCGCTTCTTCGACGATCACCTGGAGCGCAGCGAGGTCCCAGGCCGACACCACCGGCTCGGCGGCGACATCCACGCCGCCCTCGGCCACGAGGACGTGCGACCAGAAGTCACCGAACCCCCGGGTGCGCCAGCACCGCTCGGATAGGCGCCGGCCACCCTCACCGAAGCGGTGCTTGTCGAAGTCGAGCAGGCTGTTTATAGACAGTTGGGCGTCTGTCAGCTCCGACACGCCCGACACGTGAATCGGGTCGCCGTTCAGGAATGCCCCGTCGCCCCGGCCGGCCCACCAGCGGCGATGCAGGGCCGGCGCGGTCACGACACCGACCTCAGACCGCCCGGACCGCGTGAGGGCAATGAGGGTCGCGAACACCGGGATCCCTCGCACGTAGTTCTTGGTTGCGTCGATCGGATCGATGATCCAGGTCCACTCGCCGGAGCCGGAGAGCCCGAATTCTTCGCCCAGCACGGCGTGATCGGGGTGCTCCCCGGCAATACGCTCCCGCAACCGGCGCTCGACCTCCCGATCCGCCTCCGATACCGGGGTCATGTCCGGCTTCGTCGTCACCTGCAAGTCACGCGACCGGAAGCCCGCCATTGTGACTTCATCGGCCATGTCGGCCAGCGCGAGGGCGAACTCCAGCTCAGCTGCAAGGTCCATGCCGACATCCTGGCCCGATTGGGCAAGAACCCCAAAGCCTGCCCCGGCTTCGTATGGTTGAATCCGCAGAAGCTCGCGGTCGGGAGGACCCAATGACGGACAGCACAGCCACCGGTTCAGGTACCCCGGAAGACCCGTGGGTGCTCCAGACACCAAGCCTGACATCGTCGTTCGAGATGTACCGGGACGAAGCGGCCGACCCACCCGTGCTCGTGTGCACCGTTGGCAAGACCGTCCTTCACTACGACCTTCGGATCATCGAGGACATGCACGCCATGTTGAAGAAACACGGCGACTGGATGCCGCTCGGCAACGCCGATGAGCAGAAGCCGGCCAAAGAGGGCTCGGTCGAGGCCTGGGCCCGCTCGACCGACAACCCCATCGGCGGCTGGTACGGGTTGAAGAAGGGCCTCAGGGGCCGGGTCGGCAACTACGTCACCCCGGTGCTCGAGGCCGTTGGCCTCGTTGAGTTGGAGCACAACGCTCGCAACAACTCCGTGCGAGCCATCTAGCCACCCACGGGCCGCTCACCGGTCAGGCGTCGATGGGTTCCAGCTCGGGGTCGTCGACGCCCTCATGGCCGGCCTCGAGGTCCTGCGATGGTCCGGCGGCGCCTTCGAGAATCCAGAAGTTCTCGCTCTCTCGATCCCAGGTTTTGAGAATCTGAGCCGCCCTGAGGCTGCCGGTTTCCTGGAGGTGTTCGTCGATGAGGGCATGGAGTCTGGTCCGCTCGGCTTCGACGAGCCGGCGGGCAAAGGGGGCGGTATCGGCCAGCGAGCGGATGGCCACCCAGTCGGGATCCCACATGAACAGGGTGCCCCCCGTCATCCCGGCCGCCAGGTTGCGTCCCGTCGAACCAAGTACAACCGCCGTCCCACCCGTCATGTATTCACATCCGTGGTCGCTGCAGCCTTCGACCACCGCGACCGCGCCGCTGTTGCGCACCGCGAACCGCTGCCCGACCGGGCCGGCGATGAACAGTTTCCCGCCGGTCGCCCCATAGAGAACGGCGTTGCCGCCGCCGTGAGCAGGTCCAACCGGCTCGCGCAGCTTGGGCACGATGGTGATGGTGCCACCCCCGAGGCCCTTTCCGACGTAGTCGTTGGCCGTCCCGTCCAGCCGCATGCTGATGCCGGGCGCCAGGAACGCCCCCAGGCTCTGTCCCGAGGTTCCGGCCAGCCGGATGCGAATGGTCCCTTCCGGGAGCCCGTCGGGGTGTCGGGCGATCACCTCGCCGGACAGGCGCGTCCCAACGGTTCGGTCCCGGTTCGTGACCGGGTAGGCGATCTCTACCTGCTCGACCCCGGCATCGGCCGAGGCCACCCAGTCGGCCAACAGGGCATCGCCGACCGCCGACCGCTCGACTTCCTTGAAGCCGGGGTGGATCTGGCGGGACCGGGTATCGACAAGCAGCCGGGAAAGCCCCTGCGCCAGGGTGAGGTTGGTCGAGATCGGCTCGAGCAGGTCGGCCCGGCCGACGATTTCCTCGAGGGTACGCGCACCGATCGCGGCGAGATGGCGACGCACCTCCTCCGACAGCAGCCGGAACATCTGGACCACCTGGTCGGCCGATCCGGTGTACTTGGCTCGCAAGTCCTCGCGCTGGGTGGCGATTCCCACCGGACAGGTGTTCTCGTGGCACTGGCGCACCATCTTGCATCCGAGCGCCAACAACGGAAGTGTCCCGAACCCGAACCGCTCGGCCCCGAGCAGGGCTGCCACAACCACGTCCCGGCCGGTACGGATCCCGCCGTCGGCCTCGAGGGCTACCCGGCTCCGCAGGCCGTTGGCGGCCAGCGCCTGATGAGCCTCGGCCAGGCCGATCTCCCACGGTGAACCGGCGTGCTTGATGGACACGAGTGGTGAGGCCCCGGTTCCGCCATCGGCGCCGCTGATGAGGACGACGTCGGCCTGCGCCTTGGCAACACCGACGGCGATGGTTCCCACCCCCGGCTCTGAGACGAGTTTCACCGAGACCCGGGCCGTCGGCTTGAACGTCTTCAGGTCGAAGATGAGCTGGGCAAGATCCTCGATCGAATAGATGTCGTGATGGGGCGGCGGGGAGATGAGTGTGACACCGGGCTTGGTATGACGGAGCCCGGCGATCTGCTCGGTGACCTTGTGTCCGGGCAGCTGGCCGCCTTCTCCCGGCTTGGAGCCCTGCGCCATCTTGATCTGGAACTCCTCGGCCGAGCCGAGATATGCGGGAGTCACCCCGAATCGTCCACTCGCGATCTGTTTGATGGCCGAGTTGCGCGGGGTCCCGAACCGGGACACATCCTCGCCGCCTTCGCCGGAGTTGGACATCCCGCCGATGGAGGACATGGCCTCCGCCAACGCTTCATGGGCTTCTGGCGAGAGGGCGCCGAGCGACATGGCGGCCGTGCTGAAGCGCCGCATGATGGCCTCGACCGGCTCGACCTCGTCGAGCGGAACGGGATCGACCCGCTTGAAGGCGAGCAGGTCGCGGATCACCGCCGGCTCACGTTCGTTGATCTCGGCCAGATAGGCCTCCCAGGCCTCGTAGTCCCCGGCCCGGACGGCTTTCTGCAGGTTGAGGACGACCTTCGGTGAGGTGACATGGGGAATGCCCCCGCGCCGGTGCTTGTAGAACCCGCCGGGATCTTCCTCGCCCTCGGTGTAGAGGGCGTGCCGGTCGAGGGCCGCCCGACCCAGTTCTTCGAACCCGATCCCGTCCACCCGCCGGTGGGCGAACCCGAAGGCCTGCACTGCGACGTCCTCATCGAGCCCGATGATCTCGAACAGCTCGCTCCCCCGGTAGGCGCTGATCGTGCAGATGCCCATCTTGGAGAAGATCTTGAGCAAGCCCTTTTCGACAGTCGAGCGGTAGTTCTCCTGGGCCACGACGGGCGCCTCGTCGACCTGGCCCGCTTCGGCAAGCGCCCGCACCGCATCAATCGCCATGTACGGGTTGACGGCCGAGGCACCGCAGGCAATGAGGCAGGCAAGATCGTGTGAGTCGCGCGGCTCCCCGGACACCACCACGATCGAGGCGCGCAGCCGCCGACCGGTTCGGATCAGGTGGTGGTGGACGGCGCCGGTGGCGAGCAGGATCGGAATCGGGGCATGGTCCGGGTCCACCTCGCGGTCAGAGAGAACAACGATGGTGGCGCCGTCATCGACGGCTTTGCCGACCCGGTCGCACAACTCCCCGAGTGCGGTGCGCATGCCCCCGGCGCCGTCGGCGGCGGGGAAGACGGCCGGAACCCAGACAGATCGGAAGGCCGGGTCCTTGAAATCGGAGATCCGGTCGACATCGGCGCCGCTCAGAATCGGCGATGACAACTCGAGCAGATGCGCTTGCTGGGGCGTCTCCTCCAACAGTGAGCCGCGCCGACCAACGTACGTCCGCAGTGACATGACGAGCCGTTCCCGGATTGGATCCATCGGCGGGTTCGTCACCTGGGCAAACATCTGATGAAAGAACCGGGACAACCGCGGAAGCGGATCAGTCATGACCGCCAGCGGCGTGTCATTGCCCATCGAGCCAACGGGAAGCCGGCCCTGGGCGAGTTCGGCCAGCACGAGACGGCGCTCCTCGGCCGTATACCCGAACACCCGTGCCAGCGCGGCGGTGTCGACTTCGCTGTCCGGATACGGGTCGAACGGGTCCTGGACATAGGCGGTCTGGGTGTTGATCCATTCGCCGTAGGGACGCCGGCGGGCGAGCGAGTACCGGACGGCATCGGTGAAACGGATATCGCCGGACTCGAGATCAAACACCACCATCTCTCCCGGTCCGAGCTGGCCGGTCGACGTTGCGTTCCCTTCTTCGATCGGGTTGACCCCTGCCTCGGACGCCACGACGATCGTCTCCGGGGTAATCGTCCAGCGGGCGGGACGGAGCCCGTTCCTGTCGAGCGATGCCATGAGGGTCACCCCGTCGGTGGCCGCGATGGCGGCCGGACCATCCCACGGCTCAGACAGGAAGGCGTGGTACTCGTAGAAAGCCTGGACGGCCGGATCGAGGTCGGCAACGTTCTCCCATGCCGACGGGATGAGCATCTCCTTGACATGGGCGAGCGACCGGCCGCTGCGCACCAGCACCTCGAAGGCATTGTCCAGATGGCCACTGTCGCTCTGGTCCGGCTCGAGAAGCGGCACCAGCTCCTCGGTGCGGGAGTTCCACAATTGTGACCGGAGGTCGACTTGCCGGGCCGCCATCCAGGCCCGGTTGGAGTTGATGGTGTTTATTTCGCCGTTGTGGCCGAGCATCCGGAAGGGCTGGGCCCGCTCCCACGATGGAACGGTATTGGTTGAGAAGCGCTGATGGAAGATGGCATAGGCGGTCTCGAAGGCAGGGTCGACGAAGTCCCGATAGAAGTCTTCGATGTGACGGGCCGTGAAGAGGCCCTTGTAGACAATGGTCCGCGCCGAACTCGACGGGATGGAGAATCCATGGATGCCGGCGGCCCGGGCGGTGCGCTGGGCGGCCTTGCGGGCGAGGAAGAGCCGTCGCTCGAGATCGTCCACATCCGAGACATCGGGGCCGGCATCGACGAGCACCTGCTCGATGCGGGGCATCGAGTCTCGCGCCGCCGTCCCGAGCACGGCCGGATCGACCGGAACGGTCCGCCAATGCAGCACCTGGAGCCCCTCATACTCGAGGGCGGCATTCAAGAGCGAACGGGCCGGCTCTGGATCATCGTTGGGAAGGAACGCAAACACGACTCCCAGCCAACCGGGTGAGGGAGCCGGGATTCCTCGAGTCTCGAGCTCGCGCGCCAGCAGCCGATACGGCACCTGGGTGAGGAGACCGGCACCGTCGCCGGTCCCGTCGGCCGAGATGGCCCCGCGATGGTCGAGATTGACGAGGCATCGCACGGCATAGCGAAGCATCCGGTGGCTGGCCTGCAACCGACGATCTGCGATGAATCCGACCCCGCACGCGTCGCGTTCGAACGCCGGGTCATAGAGCGGATACGTCGTTGTAGAGATATGGACCTCCCCCAGCGGAGACACCAGTGTATCCGCTACCCGCTACCCGCAACCCGCAACCCGCCGCCCGCCAAAAAGCGGATGAGCGGGCCGCCGGGAGCGGGTAGCGGGGAGCGACCAGCGATCACCGGCCCCGGTGCCCCGGGACGGCGGTATCGTCCCCAAATGCCCGTCATTGTTGTTGGTGCTGACACAGAGCTCGGTCGGGAGGTTGCCGCCGCCCTGACCGCTCGCGACGGCGAGGTCAGGGCCTTCGTTACCGACCCCTCCTCCGCAGATCCCCTGCGGGCGCTGGGGATCAAGGTAGCGGTCGGTGATGTCTCGGACGCCTCCCACATCGAAGGGGCCGCCCACGACGTGTTCTCGGCGGTGTTGCTGTCCGAGGCGGCCTCCGATGATCGGGAACGATCCTTTGCTGCCTCCTACGAAGAAGTCGTCTCTGCCTGGAAGCAGGGCGTCATCGAAGCGGGGGCCAAGCGCATCCTCTGGATTGGGCCCGAACCGATGCCGGGGTCGTTGGAGACCGGAGTCGAATGCGCCTCCATCGACAGCAGCGCCCTATCAGCCGGGGAGGTGGCCTCCGAGGCCGTCCGCCTCGACGACCTCGCCGACCTCGACAACCCCTAGGGACGCGACAACGTGGTCGAAGTTCGAACGGCGGGATATTCGCCGGTCTCGCGATAGCGCCAGGCATTCGTCACGAGAGCAGCCCCGACGATGGTCGCCAGCGCGCCGACATAGAGCCACAGCAACGCAAAGGCGAACCCACCGAGCGCTCCGACGGTGGTCCCGAACTCGTCGGCCTGCGATAGATACCAGCCAAACAGCAAGCTGGCCCCGACGGTGCCGGTGGTTGCGACGAGGGCTGCCGTACCGGCCGCCGGGAGCGGCTCGGGTGGCCCCCAGTGATAGAAGACCCGCAAGAAAACGAAGAGACCGAGTGAGGCCAGCGGAATTCGCAGGAGTTCGAACATCGTCGCCAACAGTCCGATGCCCGTCTTGTTCTCGATGAAATCGGAGAAGGCGCCCCCGAGGACGAGCAGGAACGTGGTGCCGACGAGGGCAGAGCCGGCCGCCAGAGTCAGTCCAACGCCGGTAAGCCGCACCTCCCACATCGGACGGTGCTCCATCTGACCCTCCACCCGTGCCAGCGCCCGCTGCATGGCCAGGACGGCTCGCGACCCGATGAAGAGCGCCGCCAGGACACCGACCACCACGAGCAGCGTTTGACGACCATCCAGACGGCTCTCGACATCGATGATCACATCGCGGATTACATCGGTGACCGCCACCGGTGCGAACAACTCAACGGAATCCATCGTGCGATCGAGCGCATCGAGGTCGCGGCCGAGAAACGAAGCCGCTGCCACCGCCACCAGCAAGAGCGGCACGAGGGCGAAGAAACTGTTGAACGCCACCGCGGCGGCGTACAGCATCACATCGGCGCGTCCGAGGCGTCGCCAGAAGGCGACCGGCCACGCGACGGCCCGGCGGAGTTGAGTAAGGGCCACGGTGGGGAAAGCCTAGAGGGTGCAAACTCGCGAAATCGGTACCATCCCCCTCGTGAAACGGCTTCTCGTCGGGCTCGGGCTCATGCTCACTGCCTGCTCCCCTCTCTCATCGGACGTCGAGGGCGGCACCGTGCCGCCCACCGTGGCATCCACCAGCACGACGTCGACCACCATGGCCCCGCCTCCCACCACCACAACCTCGAGCACGACGACAACAACCATCCCGCTGGCTCGTTTCGTCGATGCGAGGACCGTACGGGCGCCTCGACCGGGTCCGGTGGAGGGGCTCCTGCAGTTTCGGGGAAACCCGAGCCGCACCTGGTACGGCACCGGCCCGGTTCCATCCGATCCGGCTATTGCCTGGTCGACCGAGATCGGCTGCGGCCTATCGACGGTGGGAGGCGAAGCCACCTCGTGGTGCGGAAGCGGCTGGACGGGCCAACCGGCCATATGGGAACGCTCCGACGGCGTTACCGAGATCATCTTCGGCGCCTACGACCGGGCCGTGCACTTCCTCGACGCCGCAACCGGGCAGGCCACCCGGCCTGAGTTCCCCACCCAGGACATCAACAAGGGCTCGGTGACCATTGATCCCGATGGCTACCCGCTCATCTACTTCGGGTCCAGAGACGATCGGATCCGCATTGTCGCGCTCGACCGGGACGTCCCAACCGAGTTGTGGGCGTTCTTCACGCCTCCCAACTCCATCTGGAACAACGATTGGGACGGCAATCCCACGGTCATAGACGATCTCTTGTTCGAAGGGGGCGAGAACGGGATCTTCTACGTGTGGAAACTCAACCGGGGCTACGACGCAGACGGCCGGGTCACCGTGGACCCGGAGCTCGTCTTCTCCATCCCGTCCTACAACGATGAGTTGGTCTCCCGGGTAGGGCGCAACGTCAGCATCGAGAATTCGGTCGCCATCTACGAAGGGACGGTGTACTTCTCGAACTCGGGAGGCCGCGTGCTCGGACTGGATCTCACCAACATCGACGCCGGGGAAGCGCCGGTCGTCTTCGACTACTGGGTGGGCGACGACGTCGATGCCAGCATCGTCATCGACGCCGACGGCATGTTGTACGTGTCGGTCGAGCTCGAGAAGTTCCGTGCCCGCAGCGCTGAGCTGGGCCAGCTCATCAAGCTCGACCCGACGGCCGACGATCCGTTCGTGTGGGGCGTCCCGGTTCCGCCGTTGTTTTCGGGCAGCGATGGGGGCCTCTGGGCCACCCCGGCGCTCGGCGACGGCGTCGTCTATGCCGCCACCCATCCCGGCGAGCTCCTCGCGGTCGACACGGCAACCGGAGAGGTCGTCTACCGGGACAGCATCGGGTTCCACGCCTGGTCATCGCCCGTGCTCGTGGACGGGACGCTGGTCGTGTCGATCAACTGCGAGGAGGGCGGTGGCCTGCGCGGCTATGACGTCGCCGACCCCCGCTCCCCACAGGAAATCTGGCAGGTCGATCTCCTGACCGGCTGCATCGAGAGCACCCCCGCCATCTGGAAAGGCGGGATCTACGTCGGCTCCCGCGACGGCAACTTCTACGCGTTCAAGTGAGCTGTGAGCTGTGAGCCATGAGCTATGAGCCAGAACGCTTACCCCTC
>SHLN01000282.1 GCA_004283105.1 Acidimicrobiia bacterium | reverse complement strand
CCCGACCGATCGGGGGTCGGGGGGAAGCGGGCGAGTGACTGCGCCGGCCTCGGAGACCGTGAGGATGTCTCCGTCGCCGATCTGGAGCAGCACAACCCCTCGCTCATCTGCCCCGGCAAGGAGCAGGGTGGTTCCGTAGGCGAGGGCAGGTCCCTCCAGTACTTCCACCCGGGCATCGGGTCCCTCCTGGACCTCGAGCTGTTTGAGTTCTTGTTCGGAGAATGCATGGCGCTCGAGATCCGCCGCCACCGTCTCAGTCCATGTTTCGGTGAGCCGTTGAGAAAGCTGCTCGAGTGCGGCCGCGTCGCGGCTCGAAGTGGCCCGGGCCATGACGTCGGACACGAGGGTCAGTCCGACCTCGACGGCAACCCGGGCACCGGCCGCACTCCTGAACCACCGGTTGCTTCCGTGACCGGCGGCGACCGCGGTGGCAGCGAAGTCGGCCGAGCCATATGGCGGGCTCCAGAGGACCGCGTCCTGGTTGGGGATGCCGTGTCGTCGGTGCAGGGTTCCCCGCACCGAGGCACCGGTCGCCCTCCAGGCTCGTGTTACCACACCGGGAGCGCTTCGGGGTCCTTGACCGGCGGGGGAGCCGGCACCGAAACGGTGTGGCCGGCCGCCGGACTTGACGAGGCGCGCAGGCCGGCGGTCGAGGCCCACCGCATTCGCTCGACGAGCGCCTCCGGATTGCTCGCCGAGACCGGGCGGTACTCGAGGTGATCGATGAACTTCTGGAGCACGTCCTGGTCGGCATCCCGGCCGATAGCGATCGCCATGCGGATGGCCTTCTTACCCCAGGGCTTGTCGAGCAGGTCCCGCAGGCCGCCCGAGAAGTCGTCGGTTGGCTGGCCATCCGAGACCAGCACGAGTACCGGGGGGAGTGCCCGGTCCGGCATCGGCGGCTGATCCAATTCGCCGGCCACCATCCGCAGCGCCGCACCCATGTCGGTGACGCCTCCGGCTTCGACGTCGGTCCAGGTGAATTGATGGACGGGAGTCGGCTCGGCAACGTGCCAGGCGGCATCGTCGGCGAACCGGACCACTCGTACGAAGACCTCGGCATTGGCGTTGTCGTCGGCGGCCCGTCGCATGTGGGGAATGGCTTCGCGGATCGAGGTATTGAGGGCCTGGATCTTGCCGTCCATACGCATTGAGCCGGAGCAATCGACGAGGAAGTAGAAGTAGAGGGGCCGCTTTGCTAATTGGCCACCGGGGCGTACCGTCATGATTACCCGGAGACTACCCGACCGGGCTGTCGCGTTTCGGACCGGGGAGTAGAGTCGAAACCGTGAGTGGGCCACGAAACACGTGGTCGGGGTTGACCGTGGGCACCGCCCTCAGACCCGAGTTCGGGACGACGGAATACCGCACCGTCGAGATGCTGGGCGAGGGCGGCCAGGGTCAGGTCTGGCGAGTAACGCCGAGCCGCGGCGTCGGGCCCGACTACGCCCTCAAGTGGTACTTCCCCGATACGGCGACCGAGGAGCAGTGGCAGGCGCTTTCGCGGCTCGTGGAAGGCGGAGCTCCCGATGCCCGCTTCCTGTGGCCGCTCGAACTGGCCAGGGCGCCGGGCAAGGAGGGCTTCGGATACCTCATGGGTCTGCGAAGCGACAATTTCCACAGCATGGTCGATGTCATGCGCCGCAAGGTTGAACCGAGCTTCCGAACGCTGGCTACGGCCGGGTTCGAGATGGCCGACGGGTTCCTCCAGCTTCATTCGCGCGGGCTGTGCTACCTGGACATCAGCTTTGGCAATCTCTTCGTCCAGCCCGAGGACGGGCGCATCCTCATCTGCGATACCGACAACGTGCGGGTTGACGGCCAACCGGCCAGCATCGCCGGCACGCCCAAGTTCATGGCCCCCGAGGTGATCCGGGATCTGCTGGCCCAGCAGATCCCCCGGCCGAACCGCAAGACCGATCTGTTCTCGCTCTCGGTTCTCCTGTTCTACATGTTCATGATGCATCACCCCTTCGAAGGCAAGCGCGAAGCGGAGATCGCCTGCCTCGACGCGGATGCGCAAAACCAGTTGTACGGGACCGAGCCGGTATTCATCTTCAGTCCCGACGACGAGTCCAATCGACCGGACGCTGTGCTCCACCCGAACCCGCTGGCGTTTTGGCCCATCTACCCCCAGTTCTTGCGGGACTTGTTCATCCGGGCCTTCACCGCCGGGGTTGACAATCCGGATGACGGCCGGGTGCAGGAGAGCGAGTGGCGCAAGGCCATGGCCAACCTGCGTGATGCCATAACCAACTGCCCGGGTTGTGGTCTCGAGAACTTTCTCGATCCGTTCGACCCGGAGGGACAGGGAGCGACCCAGTGCTGGAGCTGCGGGGCCGGGCTCACCAACCAGGCCCGCCTGACAATCGAAGGAACGCGGGGCCGGGTGGTAGCCCTCAACGGAGACACGTACCTGTTCCCCCACCACATCGAGGGCGATCGCTACAACTTCCGCCAACCGCTGGCGATGGTGGACCGGCATCCTCATCATCCCGATGTGTGGGGCTTGAAGAATCTCTCGGGCGCGACCTGGAAGGCGATCACCCCCGACGAGAAGCGCTGGGACGTCCCACCGGGTCGGAGCGTGACATTGGCTCACGACGTGAGGATCCGCTTCGGTGCCACCACCGGCGTCATTGGCGGACGGGTCGTGGCAACCAGCAATCTCACAGAGCCGACGGGTAGCCTGAACTAGGAAGAGGGAGGGTCGGTGGTATCGCTCCATGTCAACGTCGGCGGAACCGATCACCTGCTCACCGACGACGACGTCGCCACCATCGGGCGCGATCCGTCCGCAACCATCCGGGTAGAAGCGGACGGCGTATCACGGCGCCACGCCCGGATCAGCCTGGTCGATGGAACATGGCTCTTGGCAGACGACGGCAGCCGCTTTGGCGTCTTCCACAACGGGGCGCAGGTCCAGCACGTCGCCATCGACGGTCCAACCACCGTCCGCCTGGGTGACCCTCAGAACGGCCTCGAGGTAACGCTCACTCCGGCCC
>SHLN01000077.1 GCA_004283105.1 Acidimicrobiia bacterium | reverse complement strand
AGGCCCCTTTGTCTAAGCTGAGTCCGTGGTGCAAACGGCCGAATCTCCGGAACTGACCGACGACACACCTCAGCCCGCGACGGGCCGATCGTGGCTCAGTGCCAGCAATGTGTTCATGGCGCTTGCCTTCATTGCACCGATCGGGACGCTGTTCGCCTGGTGGCTCGGCAGTCTGCCGGGCCACGCCGATGCCGACATTCGCCGCGACGTATTCGTCAACATCCAGAGCGGCTTGGTAGCCCTTTTCTACGTCGGCGTCGCCGTGTCCCTCGGGGTCCTCTTTTATCTGTTCGCCCTGCGGGCGAAGAATTGGGAACGGGGCGCCGGTGAGTCGCGGACCGGGTTGTGGAAACAGCGCATGCTCGCCCTCGATCGCGGCCTCCGTATGAAGACCCTCCTGCGCGACCCGGCCGCCGGGCTCATGCATTCGATGATCTACTACGGCTTTCTCGTGCTGTTTGCCGGCACCGTCACGCTCGAGATAGATCATCTTCTCCCCGCCGATTGGAAGTTCTTGACCGGGCGAACGTATCAGGGCTTCTCATTCGTGCTCGACGTCTTCGCACTGGTCTTCATTGCCGGAATCGCATGGGCGGTGGCCCGTCGGTACGTACAGCGGCCGCAACGATTGCGGGGCAAGACGAAGCCGGAGGACGCATGGACCCTCTTGTTGCTCGGCGTCATCGGAATCACCGGCCTGGCAGTCGAGGCCGCCCGTCTCGCGGCCGAGGGTCGCCCCGATTTCGAGGCCTGGTCGTTTGCCGGGTACGCCCTGAGCTACCTCGTTCCCGGCTCCATAGCCGCCGGCTTCCACCAGGCCATGTGGGCCACCCACGCACTCGCCTTCATGGGATTCCTCGTCATGCTCCCGACGACCAAGCTGCGCCACATGGTCACTTCGCCGACCAACATGCTCCTCTCACCGCGGGAGCGACCAAAAGGGGCCATGCGGGAGATGCCCAATCTGCTCGAGGCGACCGATATCGAAACCATCGGCGCCAGCGCCGTTGGGGACTTCACCTGGAAGCAGCTCTTCGACACCGACGCCTGCACAATGTGCGGCCGCTGCACGTCGGTGTGCCCCGCCAACATCACCGGCAAGGCACTCGATCCCAGGGAGATCGTCCTCAAGCTCGGTGAGGTGGCGACGGCCACCGCCGGCTATCCGCTCTCTCCACCCATTAGTAGCGACGAGGCCATCACCGTCACGGCCGACAACGTCTTCGAGCGGGTCACCTCCGAGGAGCTATGGGCCTGCACGTCGTGCCGGGCCTGCGACGACATTTGCCCCGTCAACATCGAGATCCTCGACAAGATCCTCGACATGCGCCGCTACCTGTCGCTCATGGAATCGGATTTCCCAAGTGAGCTCGGCAAGGCCTACGTCGCGCTCGAGAACTCGTCCAATCCGTATGGAATGGGCCAGCAGAGCCGGGCCGACTGGACCAAGGAGCTCGATTTCGAGGTGAAGGTGCTCGGCGAGGCCGGAGTCACGGCCGAATGGCTCTACTGGGTCGGCTGCGCCGGTTCGTTCGACGACCGGAATCGGAAGGTCACCCTGTCGACGGCACGCCTCCTTCATGAGGCCGGCGTCGACTTCGCCATTCTCGGTCCGGGCGAGCTGTGCACGGGCGACCCGGCCCGCCGCACCGGCAACGAGTACGTGTTCCAGCAGTTGGCGCTCCAGAACATCGAAACGCTCAACGACCTCGGCATCACGAAGGTCATCACCCAGTGCCCCCATTGCTTCAATACCCTCCAGAACGAGTATCCGCAGTTCGGCGGCGAGTACGAGGTGTTCCATCACAGCGAGGTCCTCATGGAGCTGTTGAAGGAGAAGAAGCTCACCCCGCTCGGTGGCAATGACAAGACGGTCACGTTCCACGACTCGTGTTACCTCGGCCGCCACAACGACGTGTTCGCGGCTCCCCGCGAGGTGATCGGCTCGGTCGCCAACCTCATCGAGATGCCACGCAATGGGACCCAGGGTCTCTGCTGTGGTGCAGGCGGTGGCCGGTTCTGGATGGAAGAGCAGACCGGAAAGAAGGTCAACATCGAACGGACCGAGGAAGCCGTCGCCACCGGCGCCGACGAGATCGCCGTCGCCTGCCCCTTCTGCTACGTCATGCTCGACGACGGCGTCAAAGAGCTCGGCGTCGATGAGCAGGTCGAGGTCAAGGAGATCTCCGTCATCCTCGCCGAACGCACGCTGGAGTAGGCGAAGCTTCGCTTCGCCGTCACCGGTCACCGGTCACCAACCCAAACCCCGCAATGCTGGGGTCTGGGGGCTCGCTCAAGGCTCGGCTTGAGCATGCCGATACCCACCAGGTACCTCAAGAAGGAGTGCATCTAGTGGAGTGCTCGCGCTGCGGCGGAGAAGCCGTCGTCAAACGTGATAATGCCGTGTATTGCGGCAAATGCGCCCTTGCCCGTGATTGGGAAGAGGTCATCCATGTTGTGCAGGCGGATCGTCTCAGTCTCGATTCAGCCCCCACCGGTGGTGCTCCTGCTTCCAAGCCGGCGGAGGTTTCAACCGACAGCCGGCCTGCGGAGTCCCAGCCGGCCGCAGACCCAGCGGCCGCCCCGGCAGCTCCCCCTGCCGATCCGTTCGCGTAGGCGTTAGGAGCGCCACCCCCAGGATTCGCCCTGCTCGAGCAGGAAATCGCTGACGTCGTGGCTGCGGTCAAGGACGTCACACAACGGCTGTCCCCCCGCGAAGATCTCTGACAGCGACAGGATTACTTCGCCGACGATGGACAACCGTCGGATCGGTCCGTCTGCCATCGCCGCATTCGAATCCGTGCCGGAGACTTCGAGCGGCAGGTCCATGCCGCCGACGCCGGCCAGTTCGGTGGCGAGGATCAATAGATCCGGCGGGTTGGCCAGAGGCGGCAACCCCCAGCGAAAGTAGAGCGGCAGGTGAAAGCCGTCCTCAGGGGTGTCGTCCTGGGGGAGGGTGGCGATGTGTTCGTCGAAGTCGAGGACCACCCGTGGATCTACCTCGAGAGCGATGTGCAGGTCGAGCGGTTCGCCACAAGCGTTCTCGGGATGAAGGTCGACTTCGAAGGTCTGGCGCATGCTGTAGGTCTCGACGAAGTGCCGCTCATCATGCACGTGGAAGCCATGCTCGATGGCGTGCTCTTTGATCGCCGCCACATATCCGGCAATGTCCAGAGCCGCCATGCACGTTCCTTCGCTCGTCAGACGTCAAGGCTCCCACATTGGGACGGCTACGCCAATGGGGTTACTGCTCCGGGAACCGGCCACCGCTTCGCCAGTACACGCCGTCGGCCCGGGTCATGAACTGTTCGTCGATGAGATACCGGCGCAAGGTGGCGTAGTCGGCGTAGAAGAGCTGCAGCGTGAAGTCGACTTCCTTCTCCTGATAGCGGCGCCCCGGCTCAAATTCCTGCGCCAGGCGTTCCAGCACCACCAAACGCTTGGCGTGCTGGGTCGGGATTTGCTTCAACCGTGACCCGGTGAAGAACTTGCCCAGCGTGCGCGCCTCCTCCTCGCTCCATCCCTGGGCGATCAGATCCGGATCGATGGGTGCATCTTTCGGAAGGCTCCGGGCGACGGCTCGCAAGGCATCCCGGTCTAGCGTGAGGTCCCGTCGCAGCAGGCCCGTTCCCACCAGCTTGCCGACGATCTCCTGCAGCTTCCGCTCCGAGATCCCGAGATCGTTGGCCAGCCCCGCGATGTCCACCGGTCCAACCGCCGCATGCCCGAGCACTGCCAGCCGGAGTGGATCGACGGTGACACTGAGATAGTCGCGGGGCTCGAGCATTTCGGGAGGTTAGAACTCGCTGCTCCCTTCTCGCTATCCGCTCCCCGCTCCCCGCTCCCCGCTCCGATGGCCGATGGCCGATGGCCGATGGCAGGGAAGCTGCTACCTTCTCCCGATGCCTCGATTCTCCGACACCGTGACCGCCAAGGCCTCTGTGAAGAAGTCCTGGGAGACCCTGCAGGACGCCGGCGTGTGGGGTGCGTTGCTGGGAGCTGCTGAGATCTCCGACATCAAGGTTGAGGACGGGTTGCTCAAATCGTGCGGCTGGAAGGCCAAGATCGGGGGGAGCGAGCTGACCGGGACCATGAAGGTGGCCGAGTCCGAGCCCCGGGAGCGGATGCTCATGAAGATCCGCGCGGCCGAGTGGCGAGGCAAGATCGAAATGACGCTCGAACCCGAGCACCAGCGCAAGACCCGGCTCCATGCCCGGCTTGAACTCACCGCCGACGGCTTCACAGCACTCCTGGCGCTCCCCATCGTCAGCAGCGTCATCGGCCGCCATCTTCCCGACCGCATGGCCGAACTAGTGGAGTTTGTTGAATCGGCCTAGCGGCCGTTTGTCAACAGTCAACGGCAACGCCTTCGGCGTTGCTTGCGGCAACCCTTCGGGTTGCCGTGGAGTCTTGCTACGACCACCAGCGCAAAGGAGCAGCCCCTCTGGCGGGAAGCGGGAAGCGGGCAGCGGATAGCGGGTAGCGGCGAGGCCGAAGGCCGAGCTACCCCTTCACCCCACCCTGCGTCAACCCGGAGACGATATAGCGCTGGAGGAGCTGGAAGAGGATGATCACCGGGATGCCGGTCATCAGGGCGCCGGCCGCAAACGCTCCCCAGTTCTTCTCGAAGCCGGCATCGAGGAACCGGAAGAGCCCGATGGCGAGCGTGAAGTTGGATTCCTCGCCCTGGCCCAACACCGCAGCTGCGACGACGAAATCGTTGATGGTGAAGATGAACGACAGCAGTCCAATGACGGCGAGAATCGGGGCGGCCAGCGGGAGGATGACCTGGAAGTAGATCTGATTGGCGCTTGCCCCGTCCACCTTGGCGGCCTCGTCCAGATCCTTGGGGATCGTGTCGAAGAAGCCCTTCATGAGCCACGTGTTGACACCGAGCGCACCGCCGAGATAGACCAGGATCAATCCGGCATGGGTGCCCAACCCGATAGCCGGGAACACGTCTTTCATGTCGGTCATGAGCACGAAGATGGCGGTGAAGGCGAGCAGCTGCGGGAACATCTGCACGAGTAGGAGAGCGAGCAGGCCGACCCGGCGCCCCTTGAATCGCATGCGGGAGAAGGCGTAGGCCGCCAGGGCGGACAGGAACGTCTGGCCGATGGCAGCGGCGCCGGCGATGATCATCGTGTTGCGGAACCAACTCGTGTAGGGAACCTTGATCTCGCCTGCCGAGGCGATTGCGTCCGCGGGGACGAATTCCTGGTCGAGCAGCTCGCGGAAGTTGTCGAGGGTCGGGTTGTCCGGCCAGATCGTCTGGCCGACGAGGCTGCCGGAGGGATTGACCGAGGCCGAGATGACCCAGATCACCGGAAAGACGGCGAAGGCGATGGCGAGGATTCCCACGAGGTGGCGCCATCCGAGGTCCCGGAACCAACGCCCAAAGGGCCGCCGGTTCCGTTTGGCGGCGTGCGCTTCCGGGATGGCGGCGGGCCGGGCGATCGCTTCGTCGGCAGTCGTCATTGGTTGATCTCCTCGAAAACGGCGGTCCGCTTGAAGCTGATGGCCGAGATGGTGGCCACGATCATGAAGATGAGAATCCCGATTCCGGCCGCCAATCCAAAGTCGGCTCCCCGCCCGCTCTCAAAGGCAAGGCGGTACGTGTAGCTGATGAGGATGTCGGTGTGCCCGGCCGGTGTCTGGGCGCCGGCGATCGGCGGTCCTCCCTTGTTGAGCAGGAAGATCGTGTTGAAGTTGTTGAAGTTGAAGGCGAACGAGGCAATGAGCAGCGGAGCAAGCGAGACGAGCAGCAGCGGGAGTGTGACCTGGCGAAACGCTTGCCGGCTTGTGGCCCCGTCGATGGCGGCCGCTTCTTTGAGATTGTCCGGAATCGCCTGCAACGCACCCGTCGAGATGAGGAACATGTATGGGAAGCCGAGCCAGGTATTCACGAGCAACACCGAGACCTTCGCCATCCATTGGTCGCGCAGCCAGGGGATGTCCAGGTTCAAGAACTCGTTGATGACCCCGAACTCCTGGTTGAGGAGCCCTGCCCAGATGAGCGCCGACAGGAAGCTCGGCAGGGCATAGGGGATGATGAGCAGGGACCGGTACACCCGCTGGCCCTTCATCTCCGGTTGGTTGAGTGTGATGGCGAGACCCAAGCCGACGATGAACGTGAAGAAGACCGAGCCGATGGCAAACACGAAGGTCCAGATGAAGACCCGTACGAACGGGCCGCGGATGCTTTCGTTGGTGAGTACTTTCGTGAAGTTGTCGAACCCGATGATGGCTCGCCAGCCGGGCGCAATTTCCTCGCCGGACGGCGCGGTGAACGTGCCTTCCACCTGCTCGTATACGACGCCGGTGGTGAGATCGGTGAGGGTGCCGGTGTCGGAGTCGTACTCGAGGGTCGGAGAGACGAGTGAGGCTCCGCTCACCCCCCGGGTCAGCTTGATGAGCTTGTTTTCTCCGGCAGGGATTTCGAGTGAGCTGTACTCCTCCTGAAGGTCGCTGACCTGGGCGAGGCCGAGCACCTCGTAGTCCCCGACTCCAACCACTCGATCTCCGTCGAGGACGACGTCCTCGACCGCCAGTTCCTCGAGGCCGTCGGCGGTGCCGAGAAACTCGACGCCCGCTTCGTCGACGAGATAGAGCGCGATCTCGCCGATGAGCTCACCATCGACGATGGCGAGCGGTTTGGCGTCGAGCCGTGGGTCATCGTCCTGCGGGAACGTCGAATCCTCGAGAATCTTGTCGAGCGCCTGGTCGAACGTGAAGACGTTGCCGGTTCCGTAATTGGTGAATGCGATGTAGGCGGTGCTGAGCACCGGCCACACCTGGAACACGAGAAGGAGGATGGTGCCGGGAATGAGGTACTTGAGGGGGAGGGTCGCTCCCTTGCTCGACAGGTAGATCCAGTCGAGCGAAAGCGTGGCGACGACCGTGAAGGCGGCGAAGAGCCAGGCCTTCTCTTCGATCATGCGTGGGAGGCCGAAGACGGCGAGAGCGTTTACCGCCGCCAGGAAGAGCAGTTTGACGCCGAGGCCTAGACCAAAGGAAACCCGGCGGGATTCGACCCGCCGGGTTTCCTCTTGTTTGAGATCCGTCCCGGTCATGGGGCGGAATCTAGCTGGTCGCTTAGCCGCCTGCGATCAGGTTGCGAATCTGGGCAGCGGCATCCTTGAACGCCGTCTGCGGGTCGGTACCCGTGAAGATCAGCTCGTAGGCATCCGTCCAGGCGCTCCACACCGAGCCCATCTCAGGGATGGCCGGCATCGGGAACCCGTTGGCGCTCGAGAGGCCGAAGCCCTGCACGTCGGGGTCTTCCGACGCCACCGCGAAGGCGGCCAGGTTGGCCGGGGCACGGTTGCCGGCCTCGTAGAGGGCCAGCTGCGCTTCCTCACCGGCCATGACGTCGAGTAGGAACGTCTCGGCGATGAGCGGGTTGGCGGCATTGGTGGCAACCATGAAGCCCTGCACGCCGACGAACGGCGCCGGGGTGCCACCCTGCACGGGGGGAATCGGCTCGACGACGTAGTTCACGTCGCCGAAGCTGCTGACCGCCCAGGGACCGGTGATGGCGAACGGCGCGTCGCCGGAGCCGAACGAATCGAGCATGACGTCGTAGGTGACGTCGATGTTGACGAGTCCGCTCTCGGACCAGGCGCCAAACGCCTCGGCTGCCTTGAGGCCGCCGGGGCTGTCGAGGCCGAGGTCGTTCGGGTCGTACCCGAGCTCTGGCGAGCCGAACACGTAGCCGCCGAGGGCGGTCACGAGCGGGTAGTTGTGGAACGGGTCTCCGTTGCCGTTCTCCTGGAGAGCCAGGGGAACGGTGACCGTGCCGTCATCACGCAAGCCGAGCGCGATCGTCTCGAGCTCTTCGAACGTTGCCGGTGCTGTCGGAACCAGGTCGGTGTTGCGGATGAGTGCGATGCTCTCTACGGCATACGGCACGCCGTAGGTCTTGCCCTCGTACGTGAAGGCGCTAACGGCAACATCGGAGAACGTGTCGGAGATGTCGGCGATGTCGATAGGCGCAACCACACCGTTGGCAACGAGCTGGCCGAGCCAGTCGTGGGCACCGACAATGATGTCGGGACCCTCACCGGCCGGGTCGGCGGTGATGAGACGGTCACGGATATCGCCCGATCCGAGCTCCTGCACGGCAACGGTCAGGCCGTTGTCGGCGCCGAAGGCTTCGGCGAATGGCCGGATGACCGGGGTGCGGGTGTCGTCGGCCCAGATGACCAGGTCGGCGTCGGCCCGAACCACCGGGGGAGCGGTCGTCGTCGTGGTGTCGCCGCTCGCTGCGGTTGTTGTCGTTGTGTCTGCAACGGTCGTAGTCGTCGTCGCCTGCGTCGTGGTGGTGGGAGCGACAGTCGTGTCACTGCCGGCATCGTCGCCACCGCAGGCGCCCGCTACGAGCGCAAGCACGGCAAACACGGCCGTGAGCAGCTTCCAGCGTTTAATCATTGGATTTCTCCTGTGTTGAATCAAGCCCGCACGGAACGTACGGAGAGCACCCCGGGAACCGGGGTGTGCGACCAGAAGCGTATCAACTTCTCACGGCTTTGCCAGTTCCGTGTGATCCGCTGCCGATCTGCTCGGCACCGGCTCGATTTGGCCTAACGTCATCGATACAGGACCGACCGAGGAGCCCGCACTGTGAACCTGCTGTTCGTCGTGGCCGAGATGGCCCCGTTCGCCACGTCGGGTGGCCTGGGCGATGCCATTACCGGGATAGCCCACGCCCTTGCCCGCCTGGAACAGTCGGTCACGGTGCTCATGCCCCGGTATCAGTGGCTCGGCGACCTCGGTGAGGCTCGTCCCGGAGAGGGCCCCGCCCGGGGCATCTACCACCATGAGGAGGCGGGGATTCGCGTCCTGCTCGTCGATGATCCCGAGTCCTTCGATCGTCCCGGCATCTACGGACCGGAGCCGGGATCGGCCTACGAGGACGAGTGGCGCCGGTGGGGCCGCTTCTGCCAAACGGCGGCGGCCGTGAGCGGGCAGTTCGACCTCGTGCACCTGCACGATGCCCAGACAGCCCCGACCGCCTTGCTGAGCTCGGCGCCAACGGTTCTCACCCTTCACAACGCGGCCTATTCGGTACAGGGACCGTTGGATGAGGCGGTTGCCCTGTTCGAAGGGCATCCCGATGCCGCCGACCTGCTCGAGTGGTACGGCGCCGCCAACTACCTGAAGGGCGGGATCCTGGCGGCTGATCAGGTCACGACGGTTAGCCGGGGGTATGCCCGCCAGATCGCCGAGGATCCGGCGGTGTCATCCGGTCTCAACGAGTTCGTTGCCGGGCTCGACCATGCGGTCGTCGGCATTCTGAATGGCATCGAGATCCGGCGGTTCGATCCTGAGACCGATGACGCGATCCCGGTGCCGTTCGGGCCCGATGATCTGACGGGGCGGTCCGCCGCCCGCCAAGAATTGCTCGCTCGAACCGGATTGGATGGTTCCGGAGTCCTGTTCGGCATGGTCGGGCGAATGACCGGCCAGAAGGGTCTCGAGTTGCTCGACCCGGTCATCGACCAGCTCATTGGGAGCGGGTTCCGGCTGGTGGCCGTCGGAAACGGCGACCAGGACTATCTCGTCGACGGGTGGGCGGCCCGGGCACCCGGCGCCGTGTGGCATGGCCCGTACTCCGAGGAGCTGGCCCGGCTGGTGTGGGCGGGCGGTGACTCGTTTCTCATGCCGTCCCGGTTCGAGCCCGGCGGCCTCGGCAACCTCTATGCGATGAGGTACGGCGCTCCTCCGGTCGTGCGTCTGACCGGAGGCCTGGCCAGTACGGTGATCGATCTCACCGACCATCCGGCCTCGGCCAACGGGTTCGGATTCGAGGACTACACGCCGGAGGCGCTGCGCGAGACGGTCGAGCGGGCGATGGGGGTGCTCCGAGACCAGCCCGATGTGTGGGCCGCTCTGCAGCGAGCCGGGATGACGACCGATTGGGGCTGGGATCCGGCTGCCCGCCGCTACCTTGACCTCTACGAACGCGTGCTGTCCCGGTCCTAGCGCTCGACATAGGCGGGAAAACGCGTACTGTGATCATGGTGAGCTCGAGGAGAGAGATGGACCGCGTCCAGGACCTGCAACGCATCGAAGAGGCATTGACGGCAGCCGCAAACGTGCTCGCCGACTACACCCCGGGGTTCATAGATGCGACCCGCAAGAGCGGTGGCGATCCGGTAACCGAAGCCGACGAGAAGGTCGACGAGCTGCTGCGAGAGCTGCTGCCCGGTTCCGGCGACGGATGGCTGTCAGAGGAAACCGTGGACAGCCCCGAGCGGTTGTCCGCCGACCGCGTCTGGGTGGTAGATCCGCTCGACGGAACTCGGGAGTTCGTGGAAGGGATACCCGAGTGGTGTGTATCGGTGGGTCTCGTCGAAAACGGCGTGGCGGTGGCCGGCGGCATCCTGAACACGGTGATGGATCAGCGGGTGGTCGGTTCGCTCGAGACCGGCGTGACATTGAATGGGGCGCCGACGGCGGTGCGGCCGATCGAGCAGATCGAGGGAGCCGAGGTGCTGGCCAGCCGGAGTGAGGTCCGGCGGGGGGAGTGGGACCATTTCCAGGACGGGCCGATCATCGTCCGCCCGATGGGCTCGGTGGCCTACAAGATGTCCCTGGTAGCGGCGGGTCTCGCCGACGCCACCTGGACCCTCACGCCGAAGAACGAGTGGGACGTGGCGGCCGGAGCTGCCCTCGTGACGGCGGCCGGTGGCACCGTCCTCTACCCGGACGGCTCAACCCCCACGTTCAACAACCCCGACCCCCTCATCCC
>SHLN01000281.1 GCA_004283105.1 Acidimicrobiia bacterium | reverse complement strand
GACACCTTCCCTCGATGCGTCGCCGTTGGTACAAATGCCAGATGGGTGACTACCGAGATCTAAGGGTGTGGCAGGCCGCGGTTGACTTGGCTGTGGACTGCTATTCGGAGACGAGGGGGTTCCCGAAGACGGAACGATTCGGCATCACCGGCCAGATGCGTAGGGCATCGGTCTCCGTATCGGCCAATATCGCCGAGGGGGCTGGGCGTAAGAGCGACCGCGAATTCGCGAGGTTCGTTCGGATTGCCGGTGGGTCTGCAAACGAACTCGAAACACTTCTTCGCATTGCTCGCAGGCTGGACTATCTCGATGCCGAATCCCATGCTTCGTTGGAGCAATCGGTCCAGAAGGTTCGGCGGAGCCTCGGGTCGTTGCAGCGGTCTCTTCGGGCTGTTGACCGTTGACCGTTGACTGTTGACCTCTCGCGGGAACAATCCGCCACCGCAATTGTTGCTATCCACGAACCCCAGCAAACGGAGAGAGCTGTGAAAGCCCTATTCAACGATGTCGTGATCGCCGAAGCCGATGAGACGGTCATCGTGGAGGGGAACCACTACTTCCCACCCGAGTCGTTGAACCTCGAGTTCTTCTCGGAGACCCCGGCTTACACCACCACCTGCGCCTGGAAAGGGCTCGCCAGCTACTACGACGTCGAGGTGGACGGCGAGCGGGCCGAAGCCGTCGCCTGGACGTATAAGGACCCGAGCGAGCGCGCCTCGAACATCAAGGATCACGTTGCGTTCTACCCGAAGGTTCGCATCGAGGGCGGTTCCAAGCGGGGCTTCTTCAGTCGGAACTAGCGGCGGCAGTGCGGGCAGCTTCGATCGTGCGCTCGTTGATGAGTGGCAGGACGAACAACGCCATGAGCGCCAGTCCCGCCCCTGCGACAAGAATCGGGGCCCGCAATCCAATCCACGCGGCCACGAGACCTCCGATGAGGGCGCCGATCGGTTCGGCGCCGTAGGCGATCATCTTCCCGGCCGCCGCCGCCCGACCCCGTAGCTCGTCGGGTGTCAGTGCCTGCCGGAGCGAGATGGCAACCACATTCCACAGCGTGGTGGCGATCCCGAAGAAGAAGATGGAGGCACCCATGACGAGCGCGCTCGAGGTGAAACCCATGGTCGTAGCGGCGGTCGCCGCCGTCATGACCGTCAGGATGAGCGCGTTGGCGGTGCCGACCCGCTTCTCGATCCGGTCGGCGATGAGGCCGCCGAGTAGTCCACCGACACCGAGGGCGGCCAGCACGATCCCGAAGCCCACATCGCTCAGCCCGACCTCGTCCTGGGCGAAGAGCACGAGGATGGCCACCATCCCCGACACCACGAGGTTGTAGCCACCCGCCATGAGCGCGGTGGTCCGCAGCAGGCGGTGGTTCCACAACCACCGCACCCCCTCTGAAATGTCCTCACGCATGGTCCCGGCGGTCGGAGCCCCCTCGGCCGAGAAGGTTCCCCCGATGGTGGCGATCAGGACGGCCGCTACCAGGAATGTGACGGCATCGACTGCGACCGGCAGCGATACCGCAGCCACGAAGAGAAGGGCTCCGAGGGGCGGTCCGATGAAGCTATTGGCCACCCACCGGGCACTCACCAGGCGGCCGTTTGCCTTGTTGAGCGTTTCGCCGTCGACGATGGCCGGCAGGAACGCCTCGGCAGCCGAGTCGAAGATCGTCTCGGCCATTCCAACCCCGAATCCCACCGCATACAGGACGAAGAGGGATGGTTCGCCGGTTGCGAGCGCAATGGCGAGGATGCCGAGGGCGGTTGCGCGCACGAGATCGGCCGAGATCATGAGCCGCCGCCGGTCGTTGCGGTCGACGATCACTCCCGACGGGAGGGCGAACAACAGCCACGGCAGGCGAAGGGAAAACGCCAGTACCGATACGGCAATGGGATCCCTCGTGAGTGACGCCACGATGAGAGGGAATGCTGCGAACACGACCCCATCCCCCAGATTGGAGATGGTGGAGGCGGTCCACAGGCGGGTGAATCGTGAATCCATCGACCGCACCATACGTGCCCGCTGTCTCGCTGGTGTCTCGGCTTGCGGTCTTCCTGGTTGCTGGTTGCTGGTTCCTGGTCGATCTAGTCGCCGGCGATGGAGAAGAGCCACTCGCCGTCGGCGGCGATGACGATGCGATAGCCGACGAACCCGCCGAAGAACTCGAACATCTCCTCGAGATCCTCAACGGAGTAGAGCTCGAGCAGCGCCTCATATTCCACGGCGGGCAAGCCGTCGCCGTATGGCGAGGTGAGATTGCTCATGGCCGATGGCCACACGTATGTCTCGCCCCGTTCATTCGGAGATGAGGAATACGAAAGGTTGAGGTGTTCCACGAGGGTGCGCATGAGGGGTATGCCCTCCCGCTCGCGTTGCCAGATGTACTCGGGGCCGGAGCCGCCGTGCGACGTCTGGACGGGAAGGTCGGCGGCGTCGGACACGGCGGCGATCCCGCCGAAGTCGCAACTCATGGCCGCATCGAAGAGCGCCCGGCGGGTTGCCGCCACCGGCTCAGGCAAGTCCGGTTGTGACACGAGCTCGGCCTCCCAGCCTTCGGTCGAGCACGTATCCGGGTACCGGAAGGGGTCGCGCAGGTTCCGGATCGTGTAGCCAATCTCCTCGTCGGCGGCGTTGGCAATCCAGTCGATGTACACATCGGTGGGGTAGCCGAGCACGGGGTCGTACTCGGCGGTGACGCTGTCCGCCGCCCGGAGGGCCCGTTCGATCTCGGCGAACACGTCGTCGACGGTCTTGGCGATCTCCTCGTACCGACCGATCTCGAGCATGTCGATGTCGAACAGGTCGGTCCCCTGGAAACTCGCCGCCGCAATCTCACCCGCCCGAACGGACACGGTGTAGGGCCCGACAAACTCCTCCGGGCAGAAACAGCCGCGAGTGAAGGAATAGTCGTAATCGGCGATGTCGGAGGCGGTCCACTTCTGGAGCGCTTCCTCGAGGATCCGGCGTTGCTCGGGCACGCTCCCGGCCGGACGCGGGTCGAAATCTGTCACCTCGAGGACGAA
>SHLN01000280.1 GCA_004283105.1 Acidimicrobiia bacterium | reverse complement strand
CCCTTCGATCATGCGGCTAAGGCCCGGGTCCATAGACGGCGGGCACTAGGCCTCTAGTGAACGAGGGGCCTCGTGCGCTTAGGTAGGGATCAAGGAGGTGGATGATGGTCGAAGCGTTCTTCGACGGTTCGGAAGGTCGGATCTTCTATCGGCGGTGGGATCCCCAGGTGGACCCGGTCCGGATTGTCCAGATCGTCCACGGCTATGCGGAGCATGGCGGCCGCTACGGCCACGTCGCCGAGGCGCTCACGAGCGGCGGAGCCGTCGTATACGCCGACGACCATCTCGGTCACGGCCGTTCCGACGGCGAGCGAGCGCTCATTACCGACTTCGAGCACGTGACCGACGACCTGCACACCCTCGCCGACATCGCCAGACAGGAGCACCCCGGTCTGCCGCTCATCCTGGTCGGCCACTCGATGGGCGGATTGCTGTCGGGCCGGTTCGGTCAACGGTGGCCAAACGAGGTGGCCGGCCTCGCCTTCTGCGGGGCGGTTCTCGGGGACTGGGAATGGGCCCGAGAAATGATCAAGGAACCGGAACTCCCCCACATCCCGTTCGAGCCGCTCGCCATCTCCCGGGATCCCAGCATCGGCGCCGCCTACGCCGCCGATCCACTCGTCTACCACGGGCAATACAAGCGGGGCCTCCTCGAGGCCGAGGTCGCCGAACTCGACCAATTCCAGAAAGGGATGGACGCACTGACCATGCCCATCCTGTTCTTGCACGGAACCGAGGACCCGTTCGTCCCCTACACCCGGTCGCTCCAGGCGGTGCAAGAGATGCCGACGAGCGAACTCACGACACATATCTACGAGGGAGCCCGCCACGAAGTGCTCAACGAAACGAACCGGGAAGAGGTCATCGGTCATCTGACGGCCTGGATCGAGAAGGTCTCACGAGGGTGAGGTGACACGATGGACGACACCGGCACCATCGTCACGGCATTCGTCGTAGCCGCCGGCCTCGGAGCCATCATCGGCCTGGAACGACAGGTGCGCGGCAACCAGGAGGACCCGGTGGATGCCGACACGTACGCCGGCGTCCGCACGTTCGCCCTCTACGGCGCGTGGGGGGCCGGAGCCGGATTTCTCGGTGACCGTTTCGGCTCGAGCGCCTTTCTCGTCGCCGCCCTCGCGTTCGGCGCGTTGCTCGTGGCCACGTATGTCGGAGTTGGCGCTCGCACGTCGGATTGGGGAACCACCACCGAGGCCGCCGCCTTCGTGACCTTCATCGTTGGCGCCCTTGCCTGGGACGAGCAGTGGGTGGCCGCCCTCGCAGTAGCGGTCGGGACCGCCTACCTGCTCAGGTCAAAGGAATTCTTCCACGCCTTGTCCCGGCGGTTCTCCGAGGAAGACATCCGGGCAGTGCTGCAGTTCGCAGCCATCACGGCCGTCGTCCTTCCGCTCATCCCGAACGAGGACTTCGGTCCGTTCGACGCAATCAACCCGCGCAAGATCTGGCTCATGGTGATCTTCGTGGCCGGCATCGGCCTCGTCGGGTACGTGTCGCTCCGGCTGCTCGGCTCGCGTGGACTCACCTTGACCGGGTTCCTGGGAGGCCTCGTATCTTCGACGGCCGTCACCCTTGGATTCGCCCGGATGTCCAAAACGTCTCCGGGAACGCTCACGAATGCACTCTCGGCCGGCATCATCGCGGCATCGGGCCTCATGTACGGACGGGTCCTCGTCGAGGCGTTTGTCATCGAACCCGACCTGGGTGAGAAATTGCTGCTGCCACTCGGTCTCCTGTTCGTACTCGTTGAAGGAGCCGCGTTCGTGTGGTGGCGGCGCTCTCAAGGAAAGGCGGCTGAGAGCTCCGATTTCGAGGTCACCAATCCGCTCACGCTCACCTCCGCCTTGCAGTTCGGCGCCCTGTACGGCGTGATCATCTTCGCCAGCAAGGCACTGCTCCACCGAGCCTCAGAAGCATCCCTCAACATCGTCGGCGCCGTCAGCGGGATCAACGATGTCGACGCGATCACCCTGTCCACCGCCGATCTGGTCGAAACGGCCGGACTCGATCCCCGCGTGGGCGCTCAGGTCGTCCTAGCGGCCGTGGCCGTCAACACTCTGGTGAAGGCCGGCATGGCGGTGGCCCTCGGGAATCGCCGGCTGGGCCGCACAGTTGGTGCGACGCTCGGCGTGGCAGCGGTCCTGTCGGGACTCGCCTGGCTGCTGATCTAGAAACCCTTGCCGTCGCCGAGCGCAGCGGGAAGCGTCCCTGCCAGGATCCTGAGGTCCTCACGCAATGAGAGCCGGGAGACGTACTCCAGATCGACATGGGTTGCTTCGTGCATGGGGACGTCACGGGCGGATACCTGCCACAGGCCGGTGATGCCCGGCTTGACCTGATGCCTGGCGTGCTGCCAGTCCTCGTAGTTGTCGACGATCTGCACCATCTCGGGCCGGGGACCGACCAGGCTCATGTCACCGGCCAGGACGTTGGTGAGTTGGGGAAGCTCGTCCAGGCTCCACTTGCGAAGGAAACGCCCGACCGGCCGGATGCGGGGGTCATCCTCCGATTTGTGCGTGCGTCGACGTTCGGCGCCTCGAAAGCCCGTCGCCGTCGAGCGGCGATCGAAGTCCATGGTACGGAACTTGTTCACTCTGAACACCCGGCCATCACGACCAACCCGGGGCTGGCGAAAGAAGATGGGACGACCAAACTCGGCATACACGGCAACCGCGACCGCCAGGAGAATCGGAAGCGTCACCACGAAGAGGACCAGAGCCGCCATGAAGTCAAGAACAGGCTTGGCAACGCGGACATAGGCGCCTTTGATTGCCGCTCCATGAACGGGGGGCGGCGCATCGACCAATCGGCGGTGCGGGATCGAGACATCAGTCTCGAGAACAGGTGCTTCGGTAACCAAGTCTCTCCTCGTGTAAGCCAGAGATATGACACACACCGCGGTGAGAAAGTTCCCGATGAGTGGGGGGGAACCCTTCGGGTTCCTTCGGAGAAGGGGAACGCTCCGCGTTCCTTAGGAGCTGCTTCGCAGCTCCACCCGTGGGTGGGGC
>SHLN01000076.1 GCA_004283105.1 Acidimicrobiia bacterium | reverse complement strand
CCTCGGTGGCTGTCAACGCCTCAACCGGCAATCCTCGAATCAGCTGAACCCCTCTACCTTGGGTCAGCTCCCGGCGGAGTACATCCACTCGTGCGAGGGGTTCGGGTTCGGGACAAACCCTGAGAACCTGCTCGACCTCCATGGCGATGTCGTCCGGGCGGGCCCCGGGTGGGAGCTTCCACGCCCGTTCCCGGGTCGGCTTTGTGAACTCGAGCAGCGCCGGATCGGCTTCGACCGTGCGAACGAGTGTGTCGAGGTGACGGGCCAGGGCAATCGGGTCGCCGCTCCCCCAGGCAGTGCCACCGGATTGCACGCGCTTCTCAACGTCGGCGCGCAGGTTCTCTGCCTTGCGGAGGCGGGCCTTGAGCGTCTCCCCGGCTGCGATTTCCTTCTGATGAGCAGCTTCGGCCCGTGAACGAGCCTCCTCGAGCTCGCCGACGAGGCGGGCATGCTCCTCATCTTCGACGCGGTCGGCCTCCCGGAGCTCCCGGAGCTGAGCCCGGACCGCCTCGACCTCCTCGCGACGGAGACGCTCCAGGTCCTTGATCTGGCGTTTGGCCGCTTGCCATCGCTTCTTCGCCTCGGCCTCGCGGGCTTTCGCCTCGGCGACGAGGCCATCGAGCTCGCTCACCCGGCCGGAGGCCTTGGTCTGAGCCAGACGCTCGACCCGCCGACCCAGCTCGAACTCCCACCCCTCGGGTCGAAGGAGAAACAGCGCGGCGGCTCCAGCCGGTCCCTCGGCCGCCGGGTCGTCGACCTCGAGCTCTTCGATCGCCTTCTCCCGCAGCCACTCGTCATCATCGAGGGCGGCAATGAGGGCCTTCGAAAGCGGGACGGGGAGACGACCGCCCTGATGGGCCGCAACCTTCCGGAGCTTGGCCGGCACGTCGTCATCGTCGAGGCGCCGGAGGGCCGTCCGACCCGCCTCGATGGCCGTCTGGACCAGTTCGGGTGGGATTACCCCGCTCAGCGCGTTAAACATTGACAAGCTCAAGCTCGATCGACATACTGTCGAACCACCACGTCATGTATTCACTCACAGAAATTCTCGTACTCAGATAGCGCACCGCCACATACAGGCGTGTGCGCTCCCTCCGCTGCCATCGGCCGGAGGGTTTTTTCGTACCAGGACCAGGAAGCAACCATGAAAATCACCGTCGCAGAAGCACTCATCAAGGCGCTCGAATTCGAGGGCGTGGAGGTCATGTTCGGCCATCCCGGTGGTGCCATTCTTCCAGCCTACGACCCCCTGTACGACAGCCCGATCCGCCATATCCTCGCCCGCCACGAGCAAGGTGCCGGCCACATGGCCGAGGGCTACGCCCAGGCCACCGGACGGGTGGGAGTCGCCATCGCTACCTCGGGGCCCGGCGCCACCAACCTCGTGACCTCTCTCGCCAACGCATACATGGATTCCACACCGATGGTTGCGATCACCGGACAGGTCCCGACCACCGCCATCGGCAATGACGCCTTCCAGGAGGCCCATACGTGGGGCATCAGCATGCCCGCCACCAAGCACAACTACCTCGTCACCGACCCGGAAGACATCCCCGACGTCATCCACGAGGCCTTCCACCTGGCGAGGTCGGGCCGGCCCGGCCCGGTGCTCGTGGACCTCCCCAAGAACATCCTCAACAGCGAGATCGAGTGGCACGAGCCGACCGGCCGGGTGGACCTCCCCGGCTACAAGCCGAACACCAAGGGGCACCCGCTCCAGATCCGGGCCGCCGTCGATTTGATCCTCGAGGCCGAGCGGCCGGTGCTCTACGCCGGAGGCGGCATCATCGCCGCCGGCGCCCACGCCGAGCTGCTCGAGCTGGCCGAGAAGGCCAACCTCCCGGTGACCACGACTCTCATGGCCCGGGGTGCCTTTCCCGACACTCATCCGCTCAGTCTTGGCATGCCGGGCATGCACGGGACGTACGCCGCCATCACCGCCATGCAGAAAGCCGATCTCCTCATCGCGGTCGGAACCCGCTTCGATGACCGGGTCACCGGCGACCCCGATGCGTTCGCGCCGCACGCCAAAGTGATTCATGCCGACATCGACCCGTCGGAAATCGGCAAGATCCGTGTCGCCGAGGTTCCCATCGTCGGCGACGCCCGCATCGTGCTCGAGCAGCTCAACCGCAAGATCGACAAGACGCTCGACGGAGCAGCTGCTCCCGACCATGCCGCCTGGCTCGAAACCATCGGCGACTGGCAGCGCGACAAAGTCGTGCATTACGAGCAGGATCCGGCCGGCCCCATCAAGCCGCAGTTCGTCGTCGAAGAGCTCTACCGGATCACCGGAGGGGAGGCCGTTGTCGTGGCCGGCGTCGGCCAGCACCAGATGTGGGCCTCGCAGCTCTGGAAGTACACGAAGCCGCGCACCTGGCTCAACTCAGGAGGGCTCGGAACCATGGGGTATGCCATCCCGGCCGCCATCGGCGCCAAGCTCGGCCTTCCCGATCAGCTCATCTACGCCATAGATGGGGACGGCTGCTTCCAGATGACCCAGCAGGAGCTGACCACGGCGAGCACTGAAGGCATCCCCATCAAGATCGCCGTGCTCAACAACAACAACCTCGGCATGGTGCGCCAATGGCAGCGGCTCTTCTACAACGAGCGATTCTCGGCTACCGAGTTGACCGACCACACGCCCGATTTCGTCAAGCTGGCCGAGGCAATGGGATGCGTCGGACTGCGGGCCGAGCATCCCTCGGAGGTCGGACCGGTCATCGAGAAATCCCTCACGATCAACGACCGGCCGGTCGTCGTCGAGTTCCGAGTCGATCCCGACGAAATGGTGTTCCCGATGGTCCCGGCCGGCGGCTCAAACGACGTTGTCGCCATGAGCAGAGAGGACCTGGAATGAGATCGCTACCGGCTACGCGGTACCCGCTGCCCGCTTCTAGCGCAATGCGCAATGCGCAATGCGCGGTGCGCTCATGACCCTCCACGTGCTGTCGGTGCTCGTTGAGGACAAACCGGGCGTCCTGGCCCGGGTGTCATCGATGTTTGCCCGGCGCGGCTTCAACATCCATTCGCTGGCCGTCGGCCCTGCCGCCGAGCCGGGAAACTCGATCATGACCGTCGTGGTCAACGCCGGTGAGATCGAGCAAGTCGTCAAGCAGCTTCGCAAGCTCATCAACACGATCAAGATCACCGAGCTCGACCCGGTCGGGAGCGTCGAGCGAGAGGTCATGCTCGTGCGGGTGTCGGCCGACGCCTCCAAACGGGGCGAGCTGCTCGATGCCGCCGGAGTCTTCAAAGCCAAGGCCGTAGATGTTGGCGCCACCTCGGTGACGTTCGAGATGACCGGCACGCCCTCAAAGGTGAACGACTTCCTCGAACTCATGCGGCCCTATGGGCTCATCGACGTTGTGAAGTCGGGCTGGATCGCGCTCGCCCGGGACTCCAAGACTCGCAACCTGCGAGCCATCTCATGAGGGTTGGCGGTGCATCGCCTCCCTACCCCTCGCCTGTCGGCGAGCGGTACCTTCCCCCCGCCTGCGGCGGGGGGACTGACACGCTTCACCTTCTGGCGCTTAGGTAGCCGGGCGGCGTTCGCCGACCCGGCATTCGGAAAACCCGGTTAATCTCACACGCGCCCAGGAGCATCCATCATGTCCGACAAAGTACTCATCTTCGATACCACCCTGCGAGACGGCGAGCAGTCGCCCGGCATCGCCCTCGACTCCGACGACAAGGTCGCCATCGCCAATCAACTGGCCGCGCTCGGCGTCGACATCATCGAGGCAGGGTTTCCGATTTCGTCGGACGGTGACTTCGCCGCGGTCCAGCGCATCGCCCGCGAAGTTCGAGGCCCGGTCATCGCCGGCCTGGCACGGTGCGGGATCGCCGCGGATATCGATCGCGCCTGGGAGGCCGTCCAGGACGCCGAGCGCCCTCGCATCCACGTGTTCCTCGCCACCTCCGCCATTCATATGGAGCACAAGCTCCGGATGAGCGAGGACGAGGTGCTGGAGGCGGTTCGTGCCGGAGTTTCCCAGGCCCGGGCGCTGTGCGAGGACGTCGAGTTCTCACCCGAGGACGGGTCCCGCTCGGACATCGACTTCATGGTGCGGGTCTGCCGAACCGCCGTCGAGGCCGGCGCTACCACCATCAACATCCCCGACACCGTCGGCTACGGGACCCCCACCGATTACGGCGCTCGCATCAAACGAGTCGTAGAAGAGGTGAAGGGAGACCGCGACGACATCGTGATCTCCACCCATTGCCACAACGATCTCGGACTGGCCGTCGCCAATGCCCTCGCCGCAGTGGAGAACGGCGCCCGCCAGGTCGAGGTGGCCGTCAACGGAATTGGTGAGCGGGCCGGTAACACGGCGCTCGAAGAGATCGTGATGGCCGTCAACACACGGGCCGACCACTATCAGGTCGAAACGGGCATCGACACGACCCAGCTGTATCCGGCGAGCCGGTTGGTGTCTCGCCTGACCGGTTACCCGGTCCAATACAACAAAGCGGTGGTCGGTCGCAACGCGTTCGCCCACGAGTCCGGCATTCATCAGCACGGGGTGCTCAGGGAGCGAACCACGTACGAGATCATGGATCCCTCGGCGGTCGGACAGGATGAGTCGAAACTCGTGCTCGGCAAGCACTCGGGACGGGCCGCGTTCGGCGATGCGCTGAAAGAACTCGGGATCAACCTGGAAGACGAGGATTTCGAATCGGCCTTCGCCCGATTCAAAGAGCTGGCCGACCGGAAAGGCGAGATCGGCGAGGAGGGGCTGCTGGCGATCGTGCACGACCAGGTCGATCTGTCCGATGCCGTTCACTTCCTCGGCTGGCATGCCACCGGCAAGGACAACGAGGCCGAGGCGACCGTGACGGTGGAACGCGATGGGACGAAGGAGTCGTACTCGGCGTCGGGTGACGGGATGGTGCATTCCATCTTCGCCGCCCTTCGCACGGCCTTCGATATCGAGGCCCGGCTGCTCGACTACCGGGTCGAGCCGGTCAGCCTGGGAGCAGACGCCATGGCCGAGGTGAGCGTGCTCGTGCAGGTCCGGGAGCGAACGTTCACCGGTACCGGGTCATCCACCGACATCGTGGAGGCCTCGGCGCGGTCGTTTACGAGTGCGCTCAACAAGGCAGCGCGAGCGAGCGCGTTCTAGCACGGGCTGCTCGCTGCTCGCTGCTCGCTACTCGGTGCTCGCCGACAACGCTGCGAGGACTGCGTCGGCCATCGCCGTGGTTCCAACCGATTCGCCGCCGGCGGCGATGTCGGGGGTCCGGAGGCCCGAGGCGATCACCGAGGCGACCGCGGCCTCGACCGCGGCGGCTTCCTGCTCGAGGTTCAGGGAGTGCCGGAGGGCCATGGCGGCGGCCAGGATGGTGGCGAGCGGATTGGCGACCCCGGCCCCGGCGATGTCGGGAGCCGAACCGTGCACCGGTTCGTAGAGGCCAGGGCCGTCGAGGCCGACCGAGGCCGACGGGAGCATCCCCAGTGATCCGGTGATCATCGATGCCTCATCGGTGAGAATGTCACCGAACAGGTTGGCAGTCACGACGACGTCGTAGTCGGCCGGGCGGGACAGCAGGTACATCGCCATGGCGTCGACGAGAACGACCTCGAAGTCGAGATCCTCGTACTCAGCGGCAATGAGCTCGGTGGTGACACGACGCCACAGCCGGGACGGTTCCAGCACGTTCGCTTTGTCGACCATCGTCAGCTTGCCCCTCCGCGTGCGGGCCGAATCGGCCGCCATGCGCACGATCCGCGCTACCTCACCCTCGGTGTAGGACATGACCTGATACGCCGATCCCTCCCCCACACCCGATTCGCCGAAGTAGATGCCTCCGGTCAGCTCGCGGAAGAACAGGATGTCGACTCCGCGGAGAATCTCCGGACGGAGCGGCGAGGCATCCGCCAGCTGCGGGAACACGGTGATGGGCCGGAGATTGGCGAAGAGCCGCATGGCCTCCCGAATGCCGAGCAGGCCCTGCTCCGGACGCACCCTGGAGTTCGGGTCGTCCCACCTCGGCCCACCCACCGCGCCGAGCAGGACTGCATCGGACGCGAGGGCGGCTTCGACCGTCTCGAGGCCCAGCGCAGCACCATGCGCGTCGATGGCGGCCCCGCCGATGAGCTCCTCTTCGAACGAGAACGTGTGGTCGAATCGATCGGCCACAGCCTCCAGCACCCGGATGGCCTGGGCGATGACTTCGGGGCCGATGCCGTCGCCGGGGAGGGTCACGAAATGGGCGTTCATGAGGTGGGAGGCTACCCGCTTGTCCGTCGCACCCGATAGGCTCGCGGCCGTGGGGATTCTCTTCATGCTCTTCGTCGGCATTCCGATTGCCGAGATCGCCCTGTTCATCTACGTCGGTGGACGGATCGGGCTCCCGGCCACGCTCGTCATCATCGTCCTCACGGCGGTGGTCGGATCGGCCCTCGTTGCCCGGCAGGGCGCCGAGGCCATCGCCCAGGTGCAGAACGCCTTTTTCGAGGCCCGGTTCCCGAGCAAGGAATTGGCCCATGGAGCCATGATCGTGGTGGCAGGTGCGTTCCTCGTGACCCCGGGGTTCCTCACCGATGGCCTCGGATTTCTCCTTCTCGTGCCTCCGTTTCGGGAGGCGGTGCGGATGGCGATCTCGAAGCGCTTCTCGGGCCGGTGGGTGGTCAGGTCCGGCCCACAGAGGACGGACGCCGAATGGCGGGAGCCGCCTCCCGCCGACCCGGAAGACCCCACGCCGCTTCGCTGAGAAATCCACCGCAAGATCGGGGGAATTCGAGCAAAGACCCCTACGCTGGTGGGCCGTAACCTCAAACCGGAGTAGCTGACTGATGTCCGACAACCTTATTGCCCCCCATGGTGGAACCCTCGTAGATCTGATCGTTTCCGCAGAGCGCGCCGCCGAGCTTGCGGCCCCCGGGCGAGGAATCCCCGAGTGGAGCCTCACCCCCCGCCAGCTGAACGACATCGAGCTGATCTTGAACGGCGGCTTCTCGCCCCTGACCGGGTTCATGACGAGCGCCGACTACGAGAGCGTCAAGTCCGACATGCGCCTCGCAGACGGAACCCTGTGGCCGATGCCGATCATGCTGGACGTGACCGAGGACGTTGCCGACCGGCTCGAAGTCGGTGGGGAGCTCGAGTTGCGCGATCCGGAGGGCGTCCTCATCGCCGTTCTTCACGTCGAAGACGTGTGGCAGGCCGACCTGGCCGCCGAGGCGGTCGCTGTGTTCGGTTCCTCAGATCCCAGCCACCCCGGTGTCGCCCACCTCATGCGGGCCACCAACCCGTACTACGTCGGGGGGCGCCTCGAAGGCCTCCAGCTCCCGGTCCATTACGACTTTCGCGCCCTGCGCCGCACCCCGGCCCAGTTGCGCGATGACTTCACCCGGGCGGGCTGGCGGCGCATCGTCGGGTTCCAGACCCGCAACCCCATGCATCGCGCTCACCAGGAGATCACCATGCGGGCGGCCAAAGACGTTGAAGCCAACCTCCTCATCCACCCGGTGGTCGGCCTCACCAAGCCGGGTGACATCGACCACTACACGCGGGTGCGCTGCTACCAGGCCATCCTCCACCACTACCCGAAGTCAACGGCGAAGATGGCCCTCCTGCCGCTCGCCATGCGCATGGGGGGACCGCGCGAGGCGGTGTGGCACGCCATCATTCGCAAGAACTACGGCGTGACCCATCTCATCGTCGGACGCGACCACGCCGGTCCCGGCTCGGACGCCGACGGCAACCCGTATTACGGCCCGTACGACGCCCAGGAGCTCCTCAAGCAGCATGAAGAGGAGATCGGGGTCGAGATGGTCCCGTTCCGGATGATGGTCTACCTCCCCGAGGACGATTCCTACTTCCCCATCGACGAGGTTCCCGAGGACAAGAAGTCGTTGTCGATCTCCGGTACCGAGCTGCGAGATCGGCTCGCCGACGGCCGGGAGATCCCCGAGTGGTTCTCCTTCCCGGACGTCGTCTCCGAGCTCCGCAAGACGCATCGACCTCGCCACAAGCAGGGGTTCACCGTGTTCTTCACCGGCCTCTCCGGATCGGGAAAGTCGACCATCGCCAATGCCTTGATGGTCAAGCTGCTCGAGATGGGCGGCCGTCCGGTGACACTGCTGGACGGTGACCTCGTGCGGAAGCATCTCTCGTCCGAGCTGGGCTTCTCCAAAGAGCATCGCGATCTCAACATCCAGCGCATCGGCTGGGTGGCGTCGGAGATCACCAAGAACGGCGGCATTGCCCTTTGCGCCCCGATCGCTCCCTACGATCACACTCGCCAGGTTGTCCGCAGCATGATCGAACCGGTGGGCGGCTTCGACCTGGTGCACGTGGCCACCCCGCTCGAGGTGTGCGAGCAGAGAGACCGCAAGGGCCTCTACGCCAAGGCGCGGGCAGGCGAGATCAAGGAGTTCACCGGCATCTCCGATCCGTACGAGGAGCCGACCGATGCGGAGATCGTCATCGATACGACGAGCCTCCGGCCCTCCGAGGCGGCCCAGGAGATCATCCTGCATCTCGAGGCGCAGGGGTTCATCGGACCCGAGGCCGAATAACCAGGAGCAATCATGGGCTGGGAAGCGTGGCTGACCCTGGCCACGATCGTGGCCGCGGTCGTGGTGATGGCCAAGGACTGGCTGGCCCCGGCCCCTACCCTGCTCGGCGGGGTCGTGGTGTTACTCGTCTCAGGAGTGATTGACACTGAGCAAGCGCTGTCGGGGTTCTCCAATCCCGCCCCGATGACGGTCGCAGCGCTCTTCGTTGTAGCCCGGGCCGTGGAGAAGACCGGCGCCCTCCAGCCGCTCGTGTCCTCGATGCTGCAGGACGACGGCCGGGCCCGGCGGGCTCTGGGGCGCCTGCTCGTTCCGGTGGCCGGGTCGTCGGCCGTCCTCAACAACACCCCGATCGTGGCCATGCTCGTGCCGCAGGTGAGCGCCTGGGCGACGCGGCGGGGCCGCTCCCCCGCCGAGTTCCTCATGCCGCTCTCGTTTGCGGCCATCCTCGGCGGGCTCATCACCGTCCTTGGAACGTCCACCAACCTCGTTATCTCCGGCTTGCTGGAAGCAGAAGGCTTCGATCCGATCGGGGTCTTCGAGATCACCAAGATCGGGCTCCCGGTGGCGGCGGTCGGGGTTGGCGCCCTCGTCCTCCTCGCGCCGCGCTTGCTCAGGACACGAGCACCCGCCCGGGGCGACCTCGAAACGAACGTGCGGGAGTTCGTCGTGGACATGGAGGTGGTGACGAACGGCCCGGTGGACGGTGTCACCGTCGAGGAAGGTGGGCTCCGCCATCTCGCCGGCGTGTTCCTCGTCCAGGTACGCCGCGGGGACGACCTCATCGGACCGGTCGGACCAACGCTCGTCCTCCGAGGAGGCGACCGACTCCGCTTCGTCGGCCGGGCCGACGAGGTGATCGACCTTCAATCCACCCGGGGACTTGCGTCGGCGGAGCAGGAGCACATCACGCTCGATACCGGCCGGAGCGCCTTCTTCGAGGCGGTCGTGGGCGCATCCTCACCGCTCGTCGGGAAGACGCTCCGCGAGGCCCAGTTCCGCGGTCGTTACCAGGCGGCGGTGGTGGCCATCCACCGTGCCGGCATGCGGGTCGAAGGCAAGCTCGGCGAAGTCCGGGTGCGGGTGGGAGACACGCTCCTCGTGCTGGCCGATCCCGGCTTCCGATCACGCTGGTATGACCGCAACGATTTCTTGCTCGTCTCCCCGCTCGAAGCGATCACTCCGGTCGGGACCCGGGCCGCCCTCGGGGTAGCGGCGGTCCTCGTTGCCATCATCGCGACGGCGACGACGGGTCTGTTCACATTGCTCGAGGCCAGCCTGCTCGGCGCCTTTGTTCTCATTCTCGGCAAGGTCCTGACGCCGGGCGAAGCGCGCCGGTCGGTCGATCTCGACGTCGTCCTCCTCATCGCGGCGGCGTTTGGTCTCGGCCGGGCCGCCTCCGAGTCCGGACTCGCCGGCACCCTCGCCGACGGTCTCGTTGACGGCCTCGGCGGGCTCGGGATCTACGGTGCCCTGGCCGGACTCATGCTTGCCACCGTCGTACTCACCGAGCTCGTGTCCAATGCCGCCGCCGCGGCCATCATGTTCCCGATTGCTGTCACCGCTGCTGCGGAGATTGGGCACGACCCGCGCGGGTTCGCCATTGCCATCGCCGTCGCCGCGTCGGCCTCGTTCCTCTCCCCCATCGGCTATCAGACGAACACGATGGTGTACGGTCCGGGCGGGTACCGCTTCTTCGACTACGCCCGGCTGGGAGCTCCGCTGACGGCCATTGTTCTCGCTACAACTGTGGTGCTCGAGCCGGTCTTCTGGTAGCCGGGATTCCTAGAGGGCGTCCTGTTCGATGCGATCCTTCACGATCGGAATCGAGTCGTCGAGCTCCACGGCGTCGAGCGGAATCGGCTCATCCATCGCCACCGGCTTGACGATGCGGGCGTGCTCGGTGAGTCCGACGATGAGGAACCCGTCGGCGTTGCCGACCGTGTCGATCTCGCCGTAGGTGGTCCAGCCCCCGATCCCGTCGAGCATGTCGCCCGGCACGAGGTCCCGCTTCGCCATGGCAACCACATCGGTTACGAACGGACCGGCCGGCGCGATGGTTGGTTCCTTGTCGAGGTAGACCTCGGCAATCGACACCGGGGCCTCGATGTGGACGAGGTGGTAGGGCCGATAGAACGTGTAGTAGGGCCCGTCGCCCATCTTGAGGAACCGGAGAGCCGGTTGGATCATCTCGTGGTTGTCGGAGTGGGCAAGGACGAAGACGCCGCCTGCGAAGTCCCCCCCGATGGTGTATTCGACGGTTCCGTGACCGTCGA
>SHLN01000279.1 GCA_004283105.1 Acidimicrobiia bacterium | reverse complement strand
GCGCAACCTCGGACGGTGACCATCCCGCCATGCGGAGCCCGAAGCCGACGTTGCCGGCGACGTTCCGATGCGGGAAGAGGGCGTAGTCCTGGAACATGAGACCGAACTGGCGCTCGTGGGCCGGCACGATGGTGAGGTCTGCACCGTCCCACGACACAGATCCAGCATCCGCCGGTTCGAGACCGCCGATCACCCGCAGCAGGGTCGACTTGCCCGAGCCGCTTGGCCCGAGAACCGACACGGTCTCACCGACGGCAAGGTCGAGGTTGACACCGGACAGCGCCGTCGTGGCACCAAATCGCTTGGTGAGCCCGCGTACCGTCAGCATCAGAACTCACCCACGTCGCGGATTCGCATGCGATCCACCAGGAGGACGACGGCAGCCGTGACGGCCATGAGGATCGTGCTCATCGCCATTGCCTGGCCGAAGTTGAGGGCGCCGGGCCGGCCGAGCAGCCGGATGATAGCAATCGGAAGGGTCGGGGTGTCGGGGCGGGCGATGAAGCTGGTCGCTCCGAACTCGCCGAGGCTGATGGCAAACGCGAACCCGGCACTCACCGCCAGAGCCCGCGCCGCAATGGGGAGGTCGATTTCTCGCCAGATTCGGGCAGGTGACGCCCCGAGCATGGCGGCGGCCTCACGCAACCGGGGCTGCACGGAACGCATAACCGGTACGGACAGTCGCACGACAAACGGGATGGCGACGAGGGCGTGTGCGAGCGGAATGAGGAGAACGTTGGCGCGCAGGTCGACGGGCCAGTCGAGAGCGATGAGCATCCCGAATCCGATGGTCACCGCCGAAGTCCCCAATGGCAACATGAGCAGCAGATCGAATGACCGGGCCGCCCGGCCCTCAGAGTAGGCCACGACGGCGGCGGCGCTCATACCGATCACGAGCGCAATGACCGTGGCGGTGGCGGCAATCCAGAGTGAGTTGCCGATGGCTTCGAGCGGGGAGACGAAGGCCGTGCTCCCGGTGCCGGTCTCGGTGAGCGCTTGATAGAACCGCAACGGACTGCCTGCGTCGAACGAGCGGCCGACGAGAACTGCGAGGGGAACGAGAACGAGAACCGCGAGGTAGGCGATGGTGGCGGTCACCGTCAGTCGCTGCCGGAGAGTAGACGGCCGCCGGGCGACCGACCCGGCAGGCAGGAGGCTCAACCCAACGTCACGACGCCGTTGGTAGCGGGTATAGAACCACAGGATGGCCGTCACGCCGACCAGTTGGACTATGGCAAGGGCGGCCGCGATCGGGAAATTGAGGACTGCCGTCGTCTGGCGGTAGATCTCCACCTCGAGGGTGGCGTAGGTGAGGCCACCGAGGATGAGAATCACGCCAAACGAGGTGAACGTGAACAGAAACACGATGGAGGTGGCGGCTACGAGCGCCGGACGCAGCAAGGGCAGGGTGGTGGTCCGAAATGCCTGCCAGCGGGTAGCCCCGAGCGAACGGGCGGCTTCCTCGAGACGAGGATCGAGATGCGACCACAGGCCGCCGACGGTGCGCACCACGACCGACAGATTGAAGAACACGTGGGCGGCGAAGATGATCCAGATGGTCCGACTGAGATTGATGCCGATCGGGCTCTGGCTTCCGAGCAGAGCGAGGAAGGCCGACCCGACCACGACGGTCGGCATGACGAACGGCACGGTGAGCAGAGCCGAGATGAGCCTCTTGCCGGGGAACTCATAGCGGGCGAGCACATAGGCGATCGGCATGGCGGCCAGCACCGTGAGAGCCGTTGAGGCGACGGCCTGCCAGATGGTGAACCAGGCCACGCCCCGGAACGATGGCGACCGGAGGACTTCCACGAACGGGGTGAAGTCAAAGAGACCATCTTCCACGAGGCCGGTCAGCAGGATGCTGACCACCGGATAGACGTAGAAGATGGCGAGGAACCCGAGCGGCAGTGCAACAAGCGCTCCGCGCCGGAGCGTCATCGGAGAACGATCTCCGTCCACTCCTCGATCCAGCGGTCCCGGTTGGCGGCGATAACGGCCGGATCGAGCTCGAGCGGTTCGTCGACGATGACGGCGTGCTCGACGAACACCGGCGGGAGGGCAGCATCCCGGAGGGCCGGGAACACATACATATTGAGCGGTATGTCCTCCTGGAACTCGGTCGAGAGCATGAAGTCGATGAACTGCTCGGCCTCGGCCCGGGCGTCGGTTCCGTCGAGTACTCCGGCGAACTCGACCTGTCGGAAGCAGCTCTCCTCGACGATGGCTGTGGTCGGTTCGTCAATCGGCTCGGTGGCGAACACGACCTCTGCCACCGGAGACGAGGCGTACGAGACCACGATGGGGCGGTCGCCATCGGAGGCGCCCGAGAATTCCCCGTAGTACGCCTCCTCCCATCCGGGCACGACCAGCACCCCTTCCTGGCGAAGCACCCTCCAGTAGTCCTGCCACCCGTCCGGGAAGGCGGCGATGGTCGCAAGGAGGAAGGCAAGCCCGGGGGAGCTGGTGGCGGGATCCTCGACGACGAGCTGGTCGCCGAAGAACGGGTTGTAGAACAGGCCGCTCGGGTCGAGCTCGCCCACGGCAGCCTTTTCGTATTGGAGACACACGTCCCCGTAGTCGATGGGAGTGAATCGGTTGGTTGCGTCGAGCCGGGTGAAGGGATGAACGTCTTCGAGCGCCGACGCCACATACGGGAGGGTGATCTCCTCATCGACGGCGCGAGACAGGAAGGTGTTGTCGATCCCGAATATGACATCGGCGATCGGATTGTCTTTGGTCAGGATGGCCTGAGCCAGCATGGCGCCGGCATCGCCGCCGCTGAGAAGCTCGACTTCGATCCCCGTCTCCTCCGTGAAGGCATCGAGCGTGGACTGCGAGATGGCGAACGAGTCGTGCGTCAGAAGCGTCAACGTGTCGGATCCGTCAGAAGAACAGGCCGTGGCGGCCAGTGCCAGTCCGAGGATGAGTGCCCCGGCTCGCGCGCGTGTTCCGTGTGCTGATCTGGTGGCAAACATCCCGGCTCCCTCCGCTGGCATTATCCAGTTCAGGTCATCGGGTCGTGACGGCGGAT
>SHLN01000075.1 GCA_004283105.1 Acidimicrobiia bacterium | reverse complement strand
AACCGCACGAGTGGGACATGCTCTAGGCGCTTGGCCCGCCCCGAACCCGCCCAGGGATTTCTCCACGGGGCTCAGGGTTGTGAGAGGATCACCAGATGAGCGACCAGCATTCCCCCGGCCCAACACGATGGGCCCTCATCGGAGCCAGCGACATCGCCTCCACCCGAATCATCCCCGCGATCCGTGCCCACGGCGGTCACATACAAGTCGTCCAATCGGGCGACGAGAGTTGGGCGACCGAGTATGCCGAGCGCCATGAGGTCGATGCCTGGACGACCTCTGTCGACGACGCGGTCGGGAGGGACGACGTCGATGCGGTGTACGTCAGTTCCCACAACGCCAAGCACCGAGACCAGGTCATTACCGCCGCTGAGGCCGGCAAGCACGTTCTCGCCGAGAAGCCCCTTGCGCTCTCTCTGGACGACGCCCTCGCGATGGTCGAGGTCTGTGAGAACGCAGGGATCGTAATGGCTACGAATCACCACCTGCCGGCCTCTCCCACCCATATGGTCATGAAGGAAATCGTCGCTTCGGGAGAGATCGGCAGCGTGCGGGCGGTGCACGTGAACCATGCGGTCGGGATCCCGGATCGGCTGCGCGGGTGGCGAGTCGATGATCCTGTGGCGGGAGGCGTGATTCTCGACGTCTTCATCCACGACATGGCCGCAGTTCGGGCGATCGTTGGTGGCCAGGCCCGCAGCGTCATGGCCGCTGCCCGCCGCGGCCCCGATGTTCCGGCCGCTCCGAACTCGGTGATGACGGTCGTCGAGTGGACCGATGACATTATCGTGCAAACCCACGATGCCTACGACAATTACCACCTGCCCTCCGGACTCGAGATCCTCGGCGATGGCGGTGCGATCGGCAGCTCTGAGTCGATGACGGGTGACCCGGTCGGCGACGTAACCGTCTACCACGACGGTGTCGGCACCCCGGCGGTGATCTCGGTCAGGGACGATCTCTACCTCACGACAGTGCGGTCCTTCGACGCAGCGATCCACACCGGCGTCGACCCTCTCGTCACGGGTCTAGACGGCGTCAGGTCCTTGGCCGCAGCGCTGGCGGCGCAGCAGTCGCTCGACACCGGCTGCATTCAGTCGGTACCGTCCATATGACTGGCCTCAGGAGACCACGGGCGTGCGCACCGGGCCGAGCGCCTGATCGGCCTCCTCGACGGTGAGGGCACCGGTCATGATGGCGACCGCATCGTTCATGTTGTGCGTCGACGGCGTGATGACGGCTGCACGCTTTCCGAGGCGCTGGACATGAATCCGGTCGGCGACCTCGAAGACCTGAGGCATGTTGTGCGAAATCAAGATGACAGGCATTCCTCGCTCACGGAGATCGTGGATGAGCTGGAGCACCCGGGCTGACTCGCGTACCCCGAGGGCTGCGGTCGGCTCGTCGAGAATGATCACCTTGCTGCCGAAGGCGGCCGCGCGGGCCACTGCGACCGCCTGACGTTGGCCACCAGAGAGCGTCTCGACCGCCTGAGAGATGTTCTGGATCGTACCGATACCGAGATCCTGCAGATGCTGACCCGCCTCCGCGCGCATGCGTTTCCGATCGAGCATCCGAAACGCCGTGCCGAGAAAGCCTTCCTTGAGAATTTCGCGTCCGAGGTAGAGGTTCTCGGCTATGTCGAGTGCCGGGGAGACGGCGAGTGTCTGGAACACTGTCTCGATGCCTGCGAGGCGAGCCTCGTGGGTGCTGCGAAAAAGAACGTCCTGGCCCGCGACCTCCATTGTTCCGGTATCGGGAGCGTGCGCGCCAGAAAAGCATTTGATGAGCGTGGATTTCCCGGCACCGTTGTCGCCGATGACGGCCAGCACCTCGCCGGGAAACAGATCGATGTCGGCTCCATTGAGCCCGACGACCTTACCGAAGCGCTTGACGAGCCCCCGGCCGCTGAGAATTGCAGGCATCGTGCTCATCCCTGCACCTTCCTGATCCACTGGTCGAGGGCGACGGCGGCGATGACGAGGACGCCGACGGCCAGGACTCGTGGAGCCTGGTCGTAGCCGGCAAGGGCCAGGCCGTTCTGGAACACGACCACGATCAGGGCTCCGAGCAGGGTGCCGATCATGGTGCCCCGACCACCGAAGAGCGAGGTGCCACCGATCACCACTGCGGTGATGCTGTCGAGGTTGATGTTGGGGGCCACGTTCGGGCTGGCCGACCCGACCCGGCCGATTGTGATCCACGCCGCGATCCCGATGATCAGCCCGGCGACGCAGTAGACGCTGAACAGCACCCGCCCGGTATTGATCCCGGACAGCTCAGCTGCGTCTGGGTCGTCGCCAACGGCGTAGATGTGGGTGCCCCAGGCGGTGTTGCGGAGGATGTAGGCGAAAATTCCGTACATGGCGAGCATCACGAGCACACCGGTCATGACCGTGAACGGGCCGATCTTGAAGGTTGTCCCCATCCATGTCATCGCATCGGGCATCTCCGGGCCCTGGATGGTTCTGGCCTTGAAGAAGATCAAGCTCAGGGCGGTGAAGATGCTCAGGGTGCCGAGGGTGACGATGAAGGGCGGCAGTTCGAATCGGACGATGAGGAAGCCGTTCACCCCGCCGGCCACTACTGCGATCAGGACTCCGGCGACGATGGCGAGAGCCGCCGGCCAACCATACCCGGCCACGTTGGACACCTCGGAGGTGACCACCAAGTTGGCCATCATCATCTGACCGAAGACCATGATGGCCCCGATGCTGAGGTCGATCCCGGCGGTCAGGATGATCAGGGTCTGGGCGATGGCCAGCGTGCCGACGATCACCGTCTGCTGGGTCATCAGTGACAGGTTGGTCGCGAGGATGAAGCGTTCGTTCAGCATTGTGAAGACGATCATCGCCACGATCAGGACGAAGAGCGGGCTCAGGTAGGGGTACTTGTGCAGCGTCGACTGAATCTTCGGAATGATGCCGGACTTCTCTGCGAACTCTTCGGAAAGATCGGGAGTCGCTGTCGTACTGGTCACCTGGGCCCTTTTCGATTGAATTGCCTACGGATACAACGGTTTACCCGATTTGCTGGAGATCCGGAAATCGACGGCCTGGGGCAGCAGTCTCGAATGACTGCTGCCCCTTAGCCATTACGCAGGGTCAGCCCCAGGCGTTGTCGATGCAGTACTGCGATGTTTCCTGCGAGGCGACGGTGACGGCGTCCATTGGGTCGTCGGTGCACAGGGCGACTCCAGTGTCGAAGAAGGTGCCGTCGGCCGACGTGTTCTCCGGCGGAGCGCCACCCTCGGCGATTTCCTTGATCGCTTCCAGCCCGAGGCTGGCCATCCGTAGCGGGTACTGCTGGGAGGTGGCTTGGATGCCGCCATCCTGCACCCTCTGGACCCCGGCCAGGCCGCCGTCGACCGATACCACGAAGACGTCGTCACCGACGGTCTTGCCTGCCGCCTCGAGGGCGGCGATGGCACCGAAGGCGGTCGGCTCGTTGATCGTGTAGACCACGTTGATGTCGGGGTTCTTCGCCAGGCAGGTCTCCATGCCGGTACGGCCCCCCTCTTCGTTGGCCCCGGTGGCCTCGACGCAGGCGATCTCGTACTCTCCGCCGGCTCCGGTCGCGTAGTTGCCGGACTCGGGCTCGTCGCCGATCACGGTCAGGTCGCCAATGTCGATTCCCATGCCCCTGAGGAAGCCGTTGTCACGGCAGTAGTCGACCGAAACGGTGCGGTCGTCGAAGATGATCAGGCGGGCGATGACTGCCTTCTCGCCGTCAAGCTTGCCGGCCGCCCACTGGCCGATGGCCTCGCCGGCCAGGCAGTTGTCGGTGGCGAACGTGATGTCGACCACGTCCGGTGGATCGGTGGGGGTATCAAGCGCGATCACGTACAGCCCCGCGTCCCGGGCCTGCTGGATCGCGTTGTTGACGTTGACCGACATCGGGGTGATCAGGATGCCGTCCTGGCCTGCGGCGATGGCGTTCTCGATCAGGTCGATCTGACCCTGGTCGTCACCTTCGGCCTGTCCGGATCCGACCGTCAGGTCGACTCCCAGTTCGGCGGCCTTATCTTTGGCGCCTTCCTGCATGGCCACGAAGAAGGCGTTGGTGCTGTCCTTGGTGATCAACGACACGGCGACGGTGTCGCCGCCCGAGTCACCGGAATCGCTGGAATCACTTCCTGTGTCTCCACTCGTGTCGGTTGTGTCGTCGTCCGAGCCGCAGGCTGCCATGGTCAGCAAGATTGCCGCCAATACAGCCAGCAAGCGAAGACTCGCTAGGCGCTTAAACATTGTGGTTGGTCCCTCCTGAGGATCACATTGCGTTTGTTGACCAACGAAGCTACACCAGTTGCGCTGGCTACGGCGGGTCAACTGGCAAAGGCCTTGGATATCCCTCGATCCTGCCTACGGGCGGGTGAATCCCGCCATATCGAGACAGGAGTCGACATCTTCGACCGACCCGACGGTCGTCCGCGACCGGAGACTGATGGCCGCCGTTGCGTGGGCAAGTTCCATGGCATTGCGGATGGGCCAGTCCTCGTGCAGGGCGTAGAGCATCCCCGCGGCAAAGGCGTCGCCGGCGCCGACGGTGCTACCGATCTCGTCGACCGGTACGGCCACCGACGAGCTCTCGAATACCTCGCCGTCTCGCGTTGCACAGATCGCGCCTTCGGGGAAGTGGACGGCAACCAGTCGCATCGCTCCTTCGCTCAGCACCGCGAGGGCCGCCTCCCGGCATCGGTCCGGGTCGGCTCGGCCGTCGACGACGGTCGGAATCGATGCGACGCTGCCGATCTCGTGGTCATTGACGATCAACGTGTCGACATGGGCCAGACAGGGCAGACAGACTTCGCGAACCCGGTTGCTCTCGATCGACACGAGTTCGAGATTGGTGTCGAGCCCCGCCGCCTGCGCGCGCTTCAGCACCGTGACCCAGCCGTTGGCGTCGCCGGCCCAGGGGGCGTCCATTCGCTGATGGATCCCGAGCAGCCCCAAGTGCAGGATGCGGCGGGTGCTGGAGGTGAAGTCGAAGTGCTCGGGCGTCAGCAGATCGCCGGATCCGGAATGGTAGAAGAACGTGCGCTTGCCGGTGTCGGCCACGGTCATGACGTCGGTGTAGGACGTGGCTGCTTCGCCGGTGCGATGCAGCTGGGTGGTGTCGATCCCGACGTCGGCGGCGCGGTCGAAGAGGAAGTCGCCGTCGGAGTCGGTGCCGAGCACGCCGATTGCGTCGACCGGCATGGTCGGGTCGAGCTTGCGCATGTCGACGCCGAAGTTGTGCGCGGATCCTCCGCCCTGCTGATCGGTACCGGTGATTCGCGCCAGCGTCTCCTCAACTGGCCAGTGATCGATGAGCTTGATTCGGTCGAGCGCCCAGGAACCTCCGCAGACGAAGCCGCGCCGTTGGCCGCTCACGAGAAGAGAGTCTCTCTCACGATTTGCAGCACCGTGGTCACGACACAAGCACCGGATCGGTGATCCGGAGGTCGTCCTCGAGGATGCGGTGCGGAGTGACGCCGTTCTCGCCGAGGTGGTCGTGGTAGCTGTGCACGGCCTCCGTCGGTGATAGCTCTTTCTCGATCGTCGCTCGCATGAGCCGGACGAGCTCGACCGGCGCCTCCGAGAGGTTGATCTTGCGACCGAACAGCGCGACGCGTGCGCCGGCCTGCTCGGCCTGGGTGGCGAGCTCGAACGTGTCGCGGGTCGTGCCCTTCGCTCCTCCGAGGATGCCCACGATGAGGTTCTCGGGGTCGTACGAGGCGAGCTCAGACATGGCTTTGGCTCCGTTGAACTGCATCTTGAGGAACTGCGGGGAATCAGCCGAGGTGACGCCGGCGACGGCCTTGATGACCATGTCGTTGACGTAGTCGCCGAGGGCATGATCGGGGATCCCAATGTCGAATGCGGGGTTGAAGACTTCGAGGAAATGCCGGAACCGGTATGGGCGCACGGCGTGCCTGAAGTTGCGATACGCCTCGAGGCTGGCTCGATCGCTCTCGAGATCGTTGGAGAACGTTACGGAGTAGAGGCCGAGGTTGCAGAAGCTCGAAACCGAGTCGATGTCGGCGGTCGAGAAGGGGGCGGAGCGGTGGTCGCGATAACTCGACCCTCGTGCCATCCAGATGTCGGTCGTATCGTTCATCCGCACGGCCGGCGTGACCACGGAGCTATCGAACACCCCACGCCGGGTGAGTGTCTCGGCCGATGATGCCGAGAGCAACATGACGTCGATGAGGCCGGACTCGGTCATCGCGGTGATGGCGTCGAGGTACTCGGGTTTGGTCTTGAGTGTGCCGACGGGATTGGGGCCGGGGGCTAGGAGACCGAAGGCCATGTCGCCGTCCTTGGCATCGGCGATGATGAAGTCGGACGGCGTGTATTTACCCGATCGAATGGTGGCGAGTTTCCGGTCGAGCTGTGCGTCCTGGGTAGCCATGACGCGAGCGTAGTTCTGCCGACTCGACAAATCGTGCCGGTAGACGAGCCGTAATGGTAGAAAGGCGACATGTACGCACCAGCCGACGCCCGCTACGACGAGATGACCTATGCCCGGTGTGGCACGAGGGGGTTGAAGCTCCCGCGGATCTCCCTGGGGTTGTGGCACAACTTCGGTGGTGCTGCGCTTTCGGCGGACGCCCGCGCCATGATCCTCAATTCATTCGACGCCGGCATCACCCATTTCGATCTGGCCAACAACTACGGGCCGCCGCCTGGTTCGGCGGAGACGAACTTCGGCACGCTCATGGCTGGCGATCTGGCCCCCTATCGTGACGAGCTCGTCATCTCGTCCAAGGCGGGCTATCTGATGTGGGACGGCCCATACGGCGAGTGGGGCAGCCGGAAGAGTCTGCTGGCCAGTCTCGACCAGTCGCTCGGGCGTATGCAGCTCGACTACGTCGACATCTTCTACTCGCATCGCTACGACCCGGACACGCCGCTCGAGGAGACGATGGGTGCGCTCGATCATGCGGTTCGTTCCGGCCGGGCGCTGTATGCCGGCATCTCGTCGTACGGGCCGGAGAAGACTCGGGAGGCCGCGACGTTGCTGGCCGAACTGGGCACGCCGTGCCTGATCCACCAGCCGTCGTATTCATTGTTGAACCGGTGGATCGAGGGTGGCCTGACCGACGTGCTGCGCGACAAGGGCATCGGCTGCATCGCGTTCTCGCCGCTGGCGCAGGGTCTGCTGACCAACAAGTATCTCGATGGCATTCCGGCCGATTCCAGGGCGGCGGAGGGCGATTCGTTCGATCCGTCGTTCGTCAACGAGGCCAACGTGGCTCGGGTGCGCGGTCTGCGTTCGATCGCGGCCGATCGGGGGCAGTCGCTCGCCCAGATGGCCTTGTCGTGGGTGCTTCGCGATGACGTGGTCACTTCGGCGCTGATCGGCGCCAGCCGGTGGGAGCAGATCGCCGAATGCATCGCCGCCCTCGAACACACGACCTTTTCCGATGATGAGCTGGCGGCGATCGATGAGTTCGCTGTCGATGCTGGGGTGAACCTCTGGGCCCAGTCGAGCGACGCCGGCTAGTCGCGGCGCGGAGTCAAACGCGAGGATCGGCAACCTCAAAACGAACACGACCCCGGCATGAAGCCGGGGTCGTATCGCGACTGCGTCAGCCTGTCGTCAGCTGGTCAAGCTGTTAGCCACACCACGGGTAGACGAACAGGCTGTTGTCGCCGGCCCGGTGATCAGCGAGCACGATGTTCATCGGGATGGGATCGGGCACGCCGGATATATCGGCACCTTCCCGAACGTCCACACCGACGGCTACGGCGGTCGCGATCGGGAGGCCGTCCTTGGCTACAGCCGAGAAAAGGCCGGCGTCTCGCAAGACGTCCATGCCGGCCTGCATGCAAGCCGTGTCCGGCTTGCTTCAGGTGGGGCCGCACTAACTGCGGCGCCACCGACACTGACGGAAGCGACTCAAATTGCCACTGCTGCGATAAATTTGCTTCTCATTCCACACACTCCTGCCCGTAAGGCTGTTGATTTATTGTTCAATACTCACGGAGAGTAGGATTCGGATGCAGATTTGTCTAGGTGCCGACGTACGGGCGACCGGCCTCGCCGGTCACCTCTCAACTCATCGCATTTTCGTCTTGACCGGCTGGGCGGCCGCGGAGCGCTCCTGACTAATCTCGCGCCATGAAGACGAACACCCAAGTTGTGGAATTCGGCGGCGGCGTCGTCGGCGCCTCGGTGCTGTATCACCTCACGAAGAACGGCTGGACCGACGTTGTGCTGGTGGAGCGCACCGAGCTCACGGCCGGCTCCACGTGGCACTCGGCCGGCGGCCTGGTTGTGGACGGCGGCGGATCGTCCTGCGCCACCGTGCGGGTGTCGTCGCAACGGATCACCCATGTGAGTGCGTACGCCCCGGCGGGCAGTGGTGGATCGAATCGGGCGGTGGTTCGATTTCCCTCCTGGGTGACCTCGACGGGCAGGTCCGTGTTGCAACCGCGTCGCCCACGATGATCCCGTCCTCGCACACGCCGGGTGTTCCCGTGAAGTCCATGTTCACCGACTCGAGCGGGCCTTCGACCACGTCACCGTCGGCCGGTTCAGAGGAAACCAGGCCTGTGTGCGCCAGCGCCTCGCCTGCGAGCGGTAGGACGAGCAAGTCCAACCACGAGCGCCGCCACAAAGAATGAGATGCGCCTCATATTGCCTAAACGACCTGAGCTCCGTGATCAGGGAGTCCGAATCTGCAGGGCAGTGTGGCGTTCGAGGACCTCAAAATCCGAGTCGAGTGCGAGGATCGGAACGTCGGCTTGGATGGCCACCGATGCGATGAGGCAGTCGACCAGCTTGCGGACGGTTTCGCCTCGTTGACGGCATGTCCGGTACAACGCCGCTGCTTGCTCGTAGTCGGCGGCTGTGGTCGGCAGGACCACGGCCCTGGCTAGTAGGCCGCGAAGCTGGCCAAGGTGCTGGTCATCTCGAGCGCCGGCGAGGATCTCCATGCTGACTACATCGCAGATGGCGATGTCCGCTTCGAGCAACTGGTCCACCGCCTCACAGACGGCACTGCCGGTGTCGCGCAGGAACTCGATCCAGGCGGAGCTGTCGATGAGGATCACGAAGCTCGGCTGGAGCGGAGCTCGTCGAGGTCGCCTTCCCACCCCGACCCACGAAGAGAGCGTGCGTCGTCGATGTCGAGCGCCTCGGCGGCGAGATGACGCAACGCCAAGTTCACGGCATCTCGCTTGGTGGCGAGCCCGAATCGATCCATCACCGCGCGGCATGCGTCTTCGTCGATATCGATGTTTGTGCGAGCCATACACCAAGTGTACACCTTGGCCTCGGATTCCAATCTGTAGGTCATTGAGCCGAAGTTAGAGCCAGCCTGTGACACCCGCTTCTCGCTCCCTCTCAACTCATCTTGTTTTCGTCTTGACCGGCTGGGCCACCCGCGAGCAGCGCTGACTAATCTCGCGCCATGAAGACGAACACCCAGGTAGTGGTCATCGGCGGCGGCGTGGTCGGCACTTCGGTGCTGTATCACCTCACGAAGAACGGCTGGACCGACGTCGTGCTGGTGGAGCGCACCGAGCTCACGGCCGGCTCCACGTGGCACTCGGCCGGCGGCATGCACACGCTGAACGGCGACCCGAATGTGGCCAAGCTGCAGCAGTACACGATCGAGCTCTACAAGGAGATCGAGGAGCTGTCCGGCGTCGACTGCGGCATACACATCACCGGTGGGGTGATGCTGGCGGACAACGAGCACCGCATGGACTGGTTGCGCTCGGCCAATGCCCGGGGGCGTTACCTCGGGATGGAGCTCGAGCTCATCTCCATCGAAGAGGCTCATGACCTGATGCCGATCTTCGACCCCCAGTACTTCGTCGGCGCGATGTTCGATGAGAACGAGGGTCATGTCGACCCGTCCGGTGTCACCAACGCCTACGCCCGGTGCGCGCGCAACAACGGCGCCGAGGTGTATCGCCACACGTGGGCCCGCCACATCACCCGCGGCGCCGATGGCGGCTGGGATGTGCACACCTACGACACGAACACGGGTGAGGAGAAGGAGGTCATCCACTGCGAGCACGTGGTGAACGCGGGTGGCCTGTGGGCACGAGAGGTCGGCCGCATGGTGGGCCTCGAGCTGCCGATCCTCGCCATGGCGCATCAGTACCTCGTGACCGAGCCGCTGGCGGAGATGGCCGAGATCAACGAACGCAGCGGCGCCGAGGGGCTGCATTGCATCGATTTCGCGGGCGAGATCTACATGCGTCAGGAGGGTGAGGGTCTGCTGCTCGGCACCTATGAGCGCAACGGCATCCCGTGGTCGCCCAAGGAGACGCCGTGGGATTTCGGCATGCAGCTGCTGACCCCCGATCTCGATCAGATTGCGGACAACCTGGAGGTGGCGTTCAAGCACTTCCCCATCTTCGAGACGGCCGGTATCAAGCAGGTGATCAACGGTCCGTTCACGTTTGCGCCCGATGGCAATCCGGTGATCGGTCCGATTCGGGGGCTGCCCGGCTACTGGTCGGCGTGTGGGGTGATGGCGGGATTGTCCCAGGGCGGCGGTGTGGGTCTGGCGTTGGCCAACTGGATGACCGAGGGTGATCCCGGTCACGACATCTGGGGTATGGATGTGGCTCGCTTCGGCGACTTCTCCACGCTCGAGTACACGGACACGAAGGTGCGGGAGAACTACGGTCGCCGGTTCCGCATCACCTATCCCAACGAGTTCCTTTCGGCGGGTCGCAAGCTGCAGACCTCCCCCATCTACGACAAGCTCGTGGCCGCCAACGCGGTGTGGGGCGACAGCTATGGGTTGGAGGCGGCCCAGTGGTTCCAGAAGCCGGGCGAGGAGCCGGTGGAGGAGCTCACCTACACGCGCTCGAACGCGTGGGACATGGTGCG
>SHLN01000074.1 GCA_004283105.1 Acidimicrobiia bacterium | reverse complement strand
GAGATGGAGGACCTGATGGCCCGAATCGACCAGCCCACCGGCAGCCCGATTGAGGGCATCGGCCCCCTGGCTGCCGCCGAGAACCCCGATCACCGGCCGATCGGTCTCTAACCCGTACCGGGCCAGGGCGGTGGCGCGGTCGGGAGGGGCCGCCAGGAGGGCGAACCGGAGCGGATTCCCCACGGTTTCGGCCCGGGAGAAGCCGGCCATCGCCGCCGGAAACGCGACAAAGACACGCTCTGCCAGCCGTGCGGCCCACCGATTGGCCAGCCCCGGAATGGCGTTCTGCTCGTGGAGAAACAGCGGAATCCGGGCCATCCGGGCTGCCAGCGCGGCAGGCCCGGTGACATAGCCCCCCATTGCGAGCACGACGGTGACCCGACGATCACTCATCTCCCGGCGCAGCGTGCGAGCCGCCTTCAGGACGCCGGTCATGACCTTGAGATTGGTCGGGCTCAGCTTGCGCACCAGGCCCCGCACGTCAACCGACACCAGTTCGAATCCGGCCGCCGGAACGGCCGTTGCCTCGATCCTGTTTCCCCCGAAGAACACGATGTCGGTCGGCTCGGTTCCGAGCCGGACCAGTGCCTCGGCTACCGCCAGGGCAGGAAACACGTGCCCGCCCGTGCCGGCGGCGGCGATGGCGATCGTCATGACCTCGTGCGCCGGGGCTGGTGGCGGCGTGCGATGTTGATGAGCACTCCCACCGCCGCCATTTCGACGACAAGGGCGCTCCCGCCGAATGACACGAATGGGAGCGGCAATCCGGTGATCGGGAGGATGGCGGTCACACCACCGAGATTGACGATCGACTGAATCGCCAGCCAGGCCACGATTCCGGTGGCCAGCATGCGACCGAAGTCGTCCCGGGCGCGGATGGCCACCGTTACCCCTGCAAGAGTGAACACCGCCAGCAGCAGGAGAACGGCACCGGCGCCGATGAGCCCGGTTTCCTCCCCGATGATGGCGTAGATGAAGTCGGTGTGTGCATTCGGGAGGAACTCCCACCGGGCCCGGCTCGCCCCGAGGCCGACTCCAAAGAACCCGCCGGTTCCGAGCGCAAAGAGCGACTGCACACCCTGGAAACCCGTACCGAGCGGATCGGCAAATGGGTCGAGGAAGCCGGTCACCCGGTCCCACCGGTAGTCGGCGGCCATCGCCAGGAGCAACGCAGCCAGCCCACCCCCGGCCGCTGAGCCGGCCACGAACCGAAACGGGGCCTCGGAGGCAACGAGGACGGCAAGGCCGCCGGCGGCGATGATGATCGTCGTGCCGAGGTCGGGTTGGAGAATGGTGAGCCCACCGATGAGTCCGAGGCTGGCGGCAACCGGCCAGAAGAAGTGGGCAAAGTCCATGAGCAGCTCCCGCTTGCGGGCCATGACCATGGAGAGGAAGACAACGACGGCAAACTTGGCGAATTCCGAGGGCTGGACGGTCACCGGACCGATCTCGAGCCACGATCGGCTACCGCCCCTCACGACTCCGAACAGGAGGACCGCCACCAGGCTGAGGGCTGAGCCGGCCAGGATGACGGGCGCCGACCGCCGGTACAGGTCATACGGCACCCGGGCGGCGACAACGAGGGCAACCGTCCCGACGAGAGCCCACAGCATCTGCCGTCGGAAGTAGTAGAGCGAATCGTCGAAGTCGGCCAGGGCGGGAACGGAGCTGGCCGAGAGGATGGCCCCGAGACCAACGACGAGCAGCACGGTCATCGGGACTACGAGCAGCGTGATGACCCGCCTGGTCACCACCACTTCGGCGTCACGCCGCTTCGCCCGGCTGCGGGCGCCGACGATCGAGGTGATCTTGGCCGTCATCGGGCGGGCTCCACCTGGTGGAACCGCTCCACGGCCGCAGCGAAGGCGAGACCGCGGGCGGCGTACGACTCGAACATGTCGAAGCTGGCGCAACCGGGCGCCAGCAGGACCGTGTCCCCGTGCTCGGCAACTCGGGCCGCCACCTCTACCGCACCCTCCATCGTCTCGGCTTCGTGAATCGGGCGTTGCCCGACCGCAGCCGCGATCTCATCCCGCGCCTCGCCGATGGCGACGACGTGCCGTACCGTGCGACCGTTCACGAACGAACTGAGATCGAGTCCCTTGTTGCGGCCGCCGGCAATGAGAACGACCGAGTCATAGGCATCAACGGCTGCCCCGGCAGCATGGGGATTCGTGGCCTTGGAGTCATCGACCCAGGTAACGCCATCCCACACCCCCACTACCGATCTCCGGTGCGGGCCGGGCGTGAAGCCGGCCACGACCCCGGCAACGGCCTCGAGACTCACACCGAATTCGAGGGCTGCGCTGGCAGCCGCCGCCAGGTCGAGCACAAACGCCGGGTCGCGCCACTCGCCAAGCGGGATGGTCCCGTGGCGGGTAACGAGCCCGCCCCGACCGTCCGGTCCAGCTCCGTCGGCATGAACCCGAAGACCGGATACCGGGATCCGGTCCGCCACTGCCCCGACCACGGCCGCGTTCGCGTGGGCAGAGTCCTTTCCGTAAATGAGCACGTCACCGGCGTCCTGGTTGCGAAAGATGTTGGCTTTGGCAGCCGCGTAGGCAGCAAGTGTCCCATGCCAGTCGAGGTGATCCTCGGCAATGTTCAACAGCACGGCCACCCGGGGATGGAACCGATCGATGAATCGCAGCTGGAAGCTCGACACCTCCACCACAACGACATCCCACTCGTCCTGTGCCACCGACGAGAAGGCGGTTCCGATGTTCCCGATGGCAACGGCCGACCGGCCGCCGGCAAGGAGCATGTCGGCGATGAGCCCGGTGACGGTGGTCTTTCCGTTCGTGCCGGTCACCGCGACAATGGGGGCGGTCACGATCGAACTGGCGAGTTCGATCTCCGATATGACGGGAACTCCCGCCACGAGTGCATCACGGATCTCCGGCGCGTGCTCGGGGACTCCCGGACTCACCACGAGCCGGTCGACCCGGTCGAGCAAGTCGCCGGTCCATTCGCCAGAGGCCGTTGGGTACTCGAGCGCCAGCGGCGCCACGGCCTCCGGAAGGCGGTCGAACACCATGACGTCGTCACCGAGATCACGGGCCAACCCGGCCGCAGCCCGCCCGCTCACTCCCGCTCCGACCACGAGGGTCCTCACGAAAGCCCCCCTTCCATGGAGATGAAGTCCCCGTAGAAGATGCCGAGGCCGAGGGCTACGCAGATGCCGGCGATGATCCAGAATCGGATGATGACGGTGGTTTCCGGCCATCCCCGCAGCTCGAAGTGGTGGTGGATGGGAGCCATCCGGAAGATTCGCTTCCCGAACAGCCGGAACGAGCCGACCTGGAGAATCACCGAGGTGGCCTCCATAACGTAGAGGCCCCCGAGCACGGCCAGCAGGAGATGGGTGTTGGTGAGGAGCGCGAGCGCCGCCATCGCCCCGCCGAGTGCCTGCGATCCGACGTCACCCATGAACAGCTCGGCCGGAGCGGCGTTGTACCAGAGAAAGGCCATGACCGACCCGAGCAGGGCGGCTGCCAGGATCCCAAGATCGAGCGCTCCGTCGACCGCGTAGACCGACGGGTTGCGGAACTGCCAGAACCCGATGATGACAAACGCACCAAACACGAGGGCACTCGAGCCGGCGGCCAATCCATCGAGTCCGTCGGTGAGATTGGTGGCATTGGCGGCCGCGGTCAGGAGGAAGAGCACCCACAACGGGTACGCCCAGGCGAGATCGAACCCCAGCTCGCGAGTAAAGGACAGCTCGGTCGAGACCTCGGCGGCGACGGCCCCCCAGGCAAAGAGCCCGGCCACGAGCAACTGGCCGCCGAATTTCCACCGCTTGCTGAGACCGAGGTTCTGTTTGCGGGCGTACTTCTGGTAGTCATCGATGAACCCGATCACGCCCATCCCGATGAGCGCCAGCAAGGCAAGGCCGCCCTCGGCGCTGAACGGACGGGGATCGAGGCCGAACCCGGCCTCGGGAGACCAGATGCGGAGATGGGCGATGCCGTACGCGAGCACCGTTGCCACGATGATCACGGTGCCACCCATGGTGGGAGTACCCCGCTTGTGGGAATGCTCCGAGACGTCCTCCTGGATGAACTGGCCGACGTCGTGTCTCCGCAGCGCATGGATGACCACCGGCATGGCGGCGAATGCAAACCCGAATGCGAACGTGACGGCGATGAGAAGCGCAATCACGAGACCAGCTCCCCGGCAAGGCCTTCGAGCCCGACCGAACGGGACGCCTTCACAAGGACAACGTCGCCCTCGCCGACGAGCTCGGTGATGAGACGTTGGGCCGCCCGGGCGTCCGGCACCGCCCTGACGATGTCGCCGGCACCCTCGGCAATCCCCGGATCCTCGCCGACCACAACAACGGCGGCGTAGCCAAGCTGGCGTGCCAGGCGCCCAACCGAACGGTGGGCGGCCGGGGCGGCCTCTCCCAGCTCGGCCATCAGCCCGAGCACCGCGACATGCCGGCCCGGCATGGCGGCCACCGATTGCAGCGCGGCCGCCATGGAGTCCGGGTTGGCGTTGTAGGCGTCGTTGACGACCGTGAATGGGCCGGGAGTGACCTCCATCCGCCAGGCGGAGCCGTGCGCCAATTCGAGACCGGCCGCGAGGTCGGGAAGGGCACGCCCCAGCACCAGTCCGGCGGTGGCCGCCGCCGCCGCATTGCGGGCCTGGTGGGCACCTGCCATGGAGAGCTTGAGCCCGACCCGCTCCCCTCCTGCCTCGAGAACGAAAGACGGCCGGGCCATCTCATCGAGCACGAGCCCCTCGATGCGAACGTCCCCGCCCTCACCGAAGCTCTGAACGGCAACGCCGTCACGCTCGGCCCATTCCGCGAGTGTGCGGTCTTCAGCCGGGAGAATGGCCATGCCCCCGGGGCTGAGTCCTTCCACCAGCTCCCACTTGGCGTGGCGAACGGTCTCAACATCGCCGAGGGTGGCCAGATGACTGGCGCCGATGCCGGTGATCACCGCGATATCCGGTCGAACGACCTCGATGAGGTTGCTGATGTGCCCGACGCCGCGGCTCCCGACTTCCAGGACGAGGATCTCGGTGTCCATCGGCGCCGAGAGAACGGTGAGCGGCACCCCTACCTCGTTGTTGAACGACCTGGGGGATGCCCAGGTCCCGACGCCGAGAGCGCTGGCGAGCAGGTCTTTGCATGACGTCTTTCCCGTGCTGCCGGTGATGCCAACCACCCGGGCGGTGGTCAGCGAACTCCGGTGGTCGGCGGCGATGGCCCGGAGCGCCAACAGGGTGTCCTTCACTTCGATGCGGGGCTCGAACGGGGCCGGAGTATCGACGAGGATGGCTGCGGCGCCGGCCTCGAGCGCGGCCGCCAGGTAGTCGTGACCGTCGAAGGTCTCACCTCGCAACGCCACGAAGAGGGCGCCGGGATCGAGCGAGCGCGAGTCGGTGGAAATGCCGGCGATCGCGACCTCGCCGTAGGCCACCCCGCCGGTGATCTCTGCGAGTCGTTGCGTGGTCGCCATCACCGGGCCGTCACCGCCTCACGGGCGACCTGGCGATCGTCGAACGGCAAGACTCTCCCGGCGATTTCCTGGCCGGGCTCATGACCCTTGCCGAGTATCAGCACAACGTCACCCGGGCCGGCTTCCCGGATGGCCCGTTCGATGGCGAGGCGGCGATCCGGCTCCACAAGGATCTCGGCCGGTCCATCGGCGCCGGCCAGCAGGGCCTCGATGATGGCCCCGGGGTCTTCCGAGCGGGGGTTGTCGGATGTGAAGACCACCCGATCGGCCCGGGTGGCGGCCCGGCCCATGTCGGACCGTTTGTCGGCGTCGCGATCTCCTCCCGCCCCCACGACCACCGTGATGCGACCGGCCGTATGGGGACGGACCGACTCGAGCACCTGGTCGATTCCCTCCGGAGTGTGGGCGTAGTCGACGAGGATGGCCGGCTGCTGTCCGACGTCGACCGGCTCCATCCGGCCGGGAATGAGCTCGACGGCACCGAGCCCGGCCGCCATGTCGGCCACCTCCAGCCCGAGGCTGCCGGCGCAGGCCGCGGCCACGAGTGCGTTTTCGACGTTGAATCGCCCGCCCAGGGGGATTCGAACGTGCTCCCGTCCGGATGGTGTGGAGAGCACAAACCGACTCTCGGTGAGGCCGAGATCGAGATCCTCCACCCGGTAGTCCCCATCCGTTCCGACGGCTACGACCGGCCGATCGAGCATGGTGACGAGCCGGGCGCCCCACGGGTCATCGACGTTGACGACGGCGGCCGCGTCGGTGCCGAGGAATAGCGATGCCTTGGTCAGGAAGTACGACTCCATGTCACCGTGCAAGTCGAGGTGGTCCTGGCTGAGATTCGTAAAGGCAACGACGGCGTACTCGGTCGCATCGACGCGGCCAAACTCGAGTGCGTGCGAGGACACCTCAACGGCGGCAGTACCCACACCGGCGTCGACCATCCGGCGCAGCAGTCGTTGGAAGTCTGAGGCTTCCGGTGAGGTGCGTTCCAGGTGAATGCGGTCGGGACCGATCCGGGCCCCGATCGTACCGATGACGCCGGCGCTCTGCCCGGCCGCCTCGACGATGGCTGCCACCATGTGGGCCACGGTGGTCTTGCCGTTTGTTCCGGTTACTCCGACTACCTGCAGCCGCCGGGACGGGTGACCGTGCACTTCGGCAGCAAGCCACGGCAGGGCGGCTCGGGTATCCGGCACAACGAGCAGGGGAATCGGCACCTCGAGGGGAGCGTCTACGCAGGCAGCCCCGGCCGACGTCGAGGTGACAAATTCGTGGCCATCGCGATGGGCACCCCGGATGGCAACGAACAGATCGTCTGGTCCGGCCGCCCGGCTGTCGTGGGTCACATCGCCGACGACGGTGCCGGCATCGCCGATGACGGTGCCGCGTCCTATCGTCGCGAGGCGGTCGAGGGTGATCGGCTCATCGGGCATCGGGGGGTACTCCGAGCTGATGAAGGGCGAAGCGCATCACCCGCGAGAAGGCCGGGGCGGCTGCGACGCCGCCGGTCCGTTTCTTGTCCGCACGGGGCGAGTCGACGAACACACCGATCGCGAGGCGGGGATCGTCGCTCGGCCCGATACCGATAAAGCTGGCTACGACGTCGTCGCCATAGCAACCGGGCACCGTCGTGCCGGGACATATGAGGTCGGGCTCGAACTTCTCGGTCGTTCCCGTCTTTCCGCCAACCGAGTAACCGGGCACCTGAGCGAGTTGCCCGGTGCCGGTTTCGACCACTCCGGTCAGAAGTGTCCGCATGACCTCGGCGGTCTCGACCGACAGGACTCGTTGATTCTGCTGGTTGGGCTGGGCAGACTCGCCGTCCTCCTCGATGATGGCGTCGACCACCTGCGGTTGCATCCACACGCCATCGTTGCCAACCGTCGCGAACACGGAGGTCATCTGAAGCGGGGTCACGGCGACTCGATACCCGATCGAGGTGGACGCACCGCACGACTCGCACCACTCCTCGGCCGGTCGCACGAGCCCGGGCACCTCGCCGGGGAAGTCGATGCCCGAGTATGTTCCGAGGCCGAATCCCTGCAGGTAGCGGTAGAGCAACGGATCGCCCAGCTCCTGCCAAACGAGGATGGTCCCAACGTTCGACGAGCCCGCAACGATGTCGGCCACCGTCATGTCCTGCGTCTCGTGTTCGGTGAAGTCGAAGTACTCACGGTCGAACACTTCGATGCTGTCGGGGACCTCGAACGTGGTCTCGGGGGTGACGATCCCCTCCTCGATGGCCGCGGCCACGGTGATCAGCTTCTGGGTCGATCCGGGCTCGAACGTATCGGTCACAACTCGGTTGCGAAACAGGTCGGCATCACTGCCGATGTGGTTCGGATCGAAGGTGGGAGCGCTCGCCATGGCCAGTACCTCAAATGTGGTCACGTCTAGGACGACGACGTGGACCGCCTTGGCTCCCGTTTCTTCCATGGTGGCGACAGCTTCCTGCTGCGCGAAGAACTGGAGCTCCCCATCGATGGTGAGCGCAATGTCCTGACCCCGGACGGCCTCCCGAACCTCGTACTCGCCCTGGGGAATAACGCGGCCTCGACCCGAACGCTCGAACACGAGTTGGCCCGGCTCACCCGCCAGCACGTCTTCATACATCTGCTCGACGCCTTCGAGGCCACCATTGTCGGTGCCTACGAAGCCGAGCACCTGGGCGGCCAGGTCGCCGGAGGGATACACCCGCTTCGGCTCGACGATGAAGTGGAGCCCATCGAGGTCGAGTTCCCGTATCGCGTCGGCCTCATCCCGCAGCAGCTTGCGAGCGACGTACACAAAGCTCGTGTCCTTCTCGAAATCGGCCTGCAACTCGCCGACCGGTCGCCCGAGCAAGCCGGACAGGGCGGCCGCCGTCAGGCCCGGGTCGCTGATCTCGCGGGGATTGGCATAGATGGTGGTGGCTTCGATCGTGAGGGCAAGCTCTCTTCCATCGCGGTCGAAGATGGTGCCCCGATCGGCCTCGAGTGTCACCGTGCGCAAGCGCTGATCGAGAGCCTGGTCCTCGAGGGTCTGGGCTTGCACGCCCTGTACGAACACGAGCTTTACGCCGATTACAACCCAGGCAGCCAGAAAGAAGGCTCCCACGAAGAAGAGCCGAAGGTGCTGGGGGCGCCATCTCTTGCGCCCCATCGCCCTAGGACTCCGCCCGGCCTGAGCCGCCACAACGGGGTGCGGCGCTCAGCCCGGTCATCGCGCCCCCACGGTGGCAAGCAATGGAGTCGACCCGGCCGACGCCAGCTGCTCGATTGCATCGGTCGCCACCGGCATCGGTGCGTACACCGTGCGGCCCTCCTCTGGCAAGACCATCCCCATCGCCTGCGCCTCTGCATAGATGCGCTGGGGCGATTCCAGTTGCGCCACCTCCAACCGGAGCTCATCGAATCGGCTCTCCTGCTCGGAGATCAAGCCTTCGAGCCTGGTGAGATCGAAAGCGGCGCTGTCGAGGAAGATGCGGGAGTAGATGAGGGCAAAGAACATCGCTACCGCCAGCAAAAGCAACCCCAGTTGACGAATACTCAAACGGGCCGGGCTGGAGCTTCGTCCGGGTATGACACGCAGGCCGCTGCGCGGCGCTCGTGCCGGAGCGGTACGGGCAGCCATCAGGCGGCCCTCCTGGGAGACACCCGCTCGATGGCCCGTAGCTTGGCGCTCCGAGCCCTCGGGTTCTCCGCCACCTCATCGTCGGTGGGGGTCATCGGCTTGCGAAACAGCAGCCGGAAATCGGGAGCGACGACTGGTGCCATAACCGGTAGGGAAGCTGTATCCGGTGAGGAGGAGGCTGACACCAGCCGCCGCTTGACTATGCGATCTTCGAGGGAGTGGTAGGAAATCACGATGACACGCCCGCCCGGTTCAATGAGATCAAGGGCTGCATCGAGTCCTTCTGCCAGTGCGGCGAGCTCATCGTTGACCACGATTCGGAGAGCCTGGAACGTCCGCCGGGCCGGGTGACCGCCGGTGCGCCTGGTCGCGGCCGGGATCGCCAGCTTGACGATCTCAGCCAGGCCGGCGGTGTCGGCAACGGGGCGGGCTCTGACGATGGCGCGGGCGATCCGAGCGGCGAACCGCTCCTCGCCATGACGTGCGATGACGCGACGAAGGTCGGCCTCGTCCCATTCGTTGACCACCTGGTGGGCGGTGAGCGCACCAGCACCCATCCGCATATCAAGAGGCCCGCCTCGGCGAAAGCCAAAACCTCGCGCGGGGTCGTCAAGCTGTAGAGAGGAAAGTCCAAGATCAAAGAGGACGCCCGTGATCGCATCGATTCCCTCTCCTTCAACTACTCGGGAGAGATTTCGAAAATCGGACGTGATGAAGCGAACCCTGGGGCCGAACGTGGCGGCGCGGGCCTCCGCTTCCGTGTCCCGGTCGAGAGCTAGGAACCGGACTCCCGGGCCGAGCACGTCCAGGAGTCGCCGGGTGTGCCCTCCCCCGCCGAAGGTGGCGTCCACTATGACTCCAGATTCGATGGGTCCGAAGAGATCGGCTACCTCGTCGACCATGACCGGTCGGTGCTGTGGAGCCTGGTGCATTGCCAGCCCCCCGGAGCGCTGGCGCCAAAATGGAAGCGGGCGGAGTAAGGGGCCTTCCATATGGCATCCGGGGGGCTGGCGATGAACCCTGCCCTAGGTTTTCAGTTGCTTCTTCCTTCTGTTGCTTCGTCGGTGTCGGCGTACTCGTCCTCGGCGCTCGCCGCCAGCTCTTGCCAGGTCGACGGATTCCAAATCTCGATTCGTTCTGCCACTCCAACCACGATGACTTCTTTGTCGAGCCCGGCATATTCCCGCAGGCCGGCCGGAATCTGGACTCGCCCTTGCTTGTCCAGTTTCTGGTCGATGGCGCCTGCGAAGAAGACTCGACTGTAGTTGCGTAGTTGGCGATCGCGACGGTCAAGAGCGCGAAATTCTTGTGCTTCGATTTCCCACTGCTCGGGAGTGAAGATGAAGAGGCAGCGGTCGAGGCCTTTGGTGATGAAGCAACCTTTGGCGAGTTCGGCTCGGAATCGGCTGGGGAGCACGATGCGACCCTTCGGGTCGACTGTGTGTTGGTGCTCTCCCAGAAACACAATTCCATCCTGTCTGCCTGTCCTCGTTGAGCCTCATCGGCTCGTGGCTTGGTCCTCCACTTCGCGCCACTATGGTCCCTTTCCCTCCACTTGTCAACTCATTCGCGCCACTTTGTTGGAGGGAACGGGAAGGTCGTTGGGCAGGTCCACATCCACGTCCACGTCCACGCCCACCGTCAGAGGGTGACCGGTGGCCGGTGCCGGTGCCGGTGCCGGTGCCGGTGCCGGTGCCGGTGGCCGTGGACGAAGGACGAGAAACCAGAAACCAGGAACCAGGAACCAGCAACCAGCAACCAGCAACCAGCAACCAGGAAC
>SHLN01000073.1 GCA_004283105.1 Acidimicrobiia bacterium | reverse complement strand
GTACCCCTCCCGCCAAGGTGTGCAACCTCCGTCAGTTCCATACCAAGCCGGGAGGGGAGAAGAGTGTGGGAGGGGAGAAGAAGCCGGGAAGGGAGAGGCGAGTCACTGCGTCGGCGCTACCAGTGGAACGATTCGTTGGGCCAGGAGCGCTTCGGCTTCGCCTTCGATCTCCCACAGCGCATCGATGATTCGGGTATCGCCGGCTGCTGAGTCGCCACCCCCGACCCTCCACTGCTCGGCAGTCGCGCTCACGTCGCGGACGCGGCGGACGCCGGGCGCGGGGAAGCCCTCCTGGCTCATCACGACGAGTGCATAGCCCCACTCGGCCGGGTCGCCCTCGCCGAAGATGGCCTGCGGGATCCGCACGATCACCTTGCCCCGATCACCGAGCACTACGACGTCGAAGGTCGGCTTGGTCTCCTCGGTGGTGCCGTCGGCCTGGGCAACGTAGACGGCCGGCTGCCATCCCTCAACGGTGACGCCGTACTCCCATCCGTTCTCGGGACTGAGGGACGCATTGCGGCCGTCGATGAGGTCCTGGGCACCGGTCCCGGACCCGGGGTCCTGGTCGATGTAGATGTCGAACGTCTGGATGGAGAGGCCATTGGGACTGCCCCAGGCGTTGTTGATGACCGTGTTCACCTCGATGTTGAACACGACGTTGTCACCCGACAACCCGACTTCGAAGTTGGTGAGATCATAGGAGTTGGGGATGAATACGCCGTCGGTCGGATACGAGTAGGTGCCCGGTCCGTGGTCGTCCCCGGTCGGATCGGCAACGGTTCGCACCACTTCGAGATCCGACAGGTTTGGAGCCTGGGCGAGAGCCGGTCCGTCTGTCGGGAACAGCTCTCCAAAGAGGGTCTTGATGAGCACCGAGTCCCCTTCCTCGAGGGCGCCGAACGAGCGCACCGGCACGGCCACGATGTAGCTGTCTCCGCTCGTGCTGGCTTCGATCTCCTGACAGTCCGGCAGCTGCGGATTGCCGGGCACCGGTAGCGGGGCATAGAGGCAGGCCCCGGCTCCCTCGAACCGCACCAGGTGGGTGGCACCGAAGCCGAGCACCCGGTCGTCCATGGTGACGGCGCGCTTGGTCCCTGATTGGGCACCGAGGTAGATCTCCTGAGTGCCGACAGTGGCCCGCGACGGACCATCCACCCGCAGGTAGAGGTTGTCCTTGTCGAAGGCGTAGTAGAGGCCGTCGACCAGGTCGTTGACTCCGCCCGGGTAGTACCCGGCCGACTGCCAGCCTTCGTCGCCGGGACCGGCGCCGACCTGGATGGTCAGGATGTCCTCGGGCGAACGCTCGGCGAGCACGGCGGTCTCGGGAATGATGGGCACGCTCACGTAGCCGGGCCGGTCCTCGCCGAGGAGGTCGTAGACCTGACCGAGCAACTCACGGTATGCCGTGTCGAAGTAATCGTCGTTGCCGGAGTCCTGGTCGGCCCCGTACCACCAGAACCAGTCGGATCCTTCGGCAAAGAGCATGATTCGCCGGGCGGCAGCGAGGTCGGCCTCGGGGACGTCGCCGGACCGTTCGGCGGCGCCGAAGTCCCGCCGCATGCGGAACAGGTAGTCCCACGCCGTGGCCTCCTCGGGCTCCCCGATCCAGGTGGCGTAATTGGGCGAGAACCAGGCTCCCGGCCACACCTCGGGAAGCACGGTGAGGGAGTCGCCCTGCTCGTCGAGGATCTCGCCCGGGGTGACCGTCTCGAAGAAGTCGGCTCCTTCGATGGCCGTGTAGAGCGCCTGGAAGAACGGGATGCCGTCGTTGTCGTAGGACTCCCAGGCGTTCTCGCCGTCCAGTATCACCGACACCACGTGCGTTCCGGACGCTCCCTGTGCCTCGAGCCGGTCCTTGATCGCCTGCAGCCGCCCGAGGAAGTCTGCTGCCGCTTCGTCGGGCGACTTGCCCGAGTATTGAAATCCCATCTGGTCGCTGATGGTGAGGTCGCGGAAGAACATCGCAACGTCCGGGTCGTTCGGGTTGTCGGCCAGGTACGGCTGGTAAAGAGCCTCGGCCTCGATCACGGTCCCGGTGTCATCCCGTTCGAAAGTTCCGAGTCCGAGCGACGGCGCGAGCACATCCTCTCCGGTGGCCACCCACCGGACGCCTTCCTTGGCGAAGAAGGGCATGACCGCCTCGGCCACGGCACCCTCGCCGGGCCACATCCCTTCGGGCCGGCGGCCGAGGAGCCGCTCTGCCTCGGCGAGACCCTCCTGGATGTGCGTCCGGGCGTCGGCGATCTGGCGGAACTGATTGGTGGGAAGCAGGCCGGTCGGGTCACCGACGATGGCGAGGTTCGTATCGGCGATGAGCGGGAGGATTGGGTGGGCGAGAGGCGTCGTGATGACCTCGATCTGACCCGAATCCCACATCTCGCGGTGAAGGGGGATGACCTCGCGGATGATGCGCAGGTGCTCATCCATGACCGTTGCTTTGTCGGCTTCGGTGTAGTCCCGTTCTTTGGCGACGAGGCCGGCGAGCGGCTCCTCGGCCAGGAAGCTCGGGTCCGTCCACGACAAGTTGAAGAGCAGCTGTAGGTCACGGAAGTCCCCCTCGGTAAAGGATTCGATCCCGAAGGAGTCCTTCTGTGTGCGGAGCTCCTGATACCGCGGGAAGCGCCCGATCTGCTTGGGAGAGGAGTCGAAGAACCGGTCGTAAATGAACTGCTTGTTCTCGTCGGTCAGCTCATCGGCCGGGACCTCGGTGAGCACCCAGTAGATGTCCTTCACCCCGTTGCTGAGCTCCTCGAGCTGGAGGAGCAAGACCGGGGTGAGATTGAAGGTCGCCTTCACTCCCGGATAGTCGCGAAGGATGGCCGCCATGTCCCAGTAGTCCTTGGTGGCATGCACACGCACCCACGGGCGTGTCACGACGCCGTCGGCATCCTTGGGATAGAGCGGTTGATGCTGGTGGTAGAGGAGCATCAGCTCCAGGTCGACCTCGGCGGCGGGGGGAGTCGTCGTCGGTGTGCTGGAGGAGGTCGTGGTGGTGTCGGCATCCCCGGTGGTTGTCGCGGTGTCGGCGTTGTCGCTGCGGCTACAGGCGGTCGCAAGGAGGGCGAGGATGGCGACGAGGGTGAGAAGTCGTTTCATGGGGGCGATTGTAGGAGGGGCGTGTGACGCAGGCGGCTGTCGTCATCGTCTCGTACGATGCAGCCAGCAACAGGAGGCCGTGGAGTGGAACTCAATGATCGAATAGCCGTCATCACCGCTGGCGGCGGCGGGATCGGGGCAGCTCTCGCCCGTGCGTTCCGGGCCGAGGGGGCACGGCACGTCGCGGTAGCCGACCTCGATGGATCGGCCGCCGAAGCGGTGGCGGCCGAGATCGGGGGGAGCGCCTGGCCGTTGGACGCAGCCGATGCGACGGCCGTTGCCGCCATGGTGGATGCCGTGGAGTCGGAACACGGTCCCATTGATATCTTCTGCGCCAACGCCGGCGTCGCCTTGCCCGGCGATGTCGACTCGGACCTCGAGGTATGGCAACGGAGCTGGGACGTGAACGTCATGTCGCAGGTACACGCGGCCGGAGCGGTGTTGCCGGGCATGCTCGCCAGGGGGGAGGGGTATCTGGTCCTCACCTCATCTGCCGCCGGTCTCACGACGAGCCTCGACACGGCATCGTATGCGGTCACCAAGCATGCCTCGGTAGCCCTCGCCGAGTGGCTGGCTATCACCTACGGCGATCGCGGCATACGGGTGTCGTGCCTGGCACCGCAATTCGTGGACACCCCCATGGGTCGCTCTGCCAAGACGACCCCGGCGGCCGCTGCCTGGGTAGAGAGCCTCATGATCGAGCCCGCCGAGGTGGCTGCCTCGGTCATCGACGGAATCCGGGAGGAACGCTTCCTCATCCTCCCGCACCCCGAGGTCGCCGGGTACTTCCAGAACAAGGCCGCCGACTACGACCGGTGGCTAGAAGGCATGAGGAAGTTGCGAGCGAGCTTTGAGACGTAACTCGCTACTAGCCGCTCGCCACTCGCTGCTTGCTAGAAGCGAGTAGCTAGGAGCCAGCAGCGATCCGTAGCAAAACCTTCCCCATGGCGGTCCGACTGGTGAGATCACGAAGGGCTTCGGCGTAATTCTCGAACTCGTGGATGGCGCTGATGCGGGGCTCAATGGTGTCGGCGGCTGCCATTTCGTAGAGCTCACGGAAGCTCTCGGCTGCCTCAGCAGGGCTCCGCCGTATCCAGCTTCCCCAGAACACGCCGACGATCGAGGCACCCTTTAGGAGTGGCAGGTTGAGGGGGATAGACGGGATGTCACCGGCGGCGAACCCGATCACCAGGAACCGGCCGTTCCAGGCGATGCTGCGAAAGGCAGGCTCGGACAACTCGCCGCCCACGGGGTCGTACACGACATCAGCGCCGGTGCCGCCTGTGATCTCCTTGATCGCCTCCCGCAGCCCGACCTCCCCGTAGTTGATTGTGTGGTCGGCTCCGAGTGATGCGGCGAAGGCCGCCTTCTCAGCCGTCGAGACCGCCGCGATGACCGTTGCCCCCATCGCCTTCCCCAGCTCGACGGCGGCCGAACCGACGCCCCCGGCGGCACCCAGCACCAGCAGCGTCTCGCCCGGTTGCAGGTCGGCCCGTTGCTTGAGGGCGTAGTAGGACGTTCCATAGGTCATAGTGAACCCCGCCGCCTGCTCAAAGCTGAGGCCGGGCGGCAGCGGAAGCGTGACGGCGGCGGGAACGAGCCACTTCTCGGCAAACGCTCCCTGGGTGTGGACGGCGACAACCGGGGTCCCAACCTCCCAGTCAACGCCCTCGCCGACCGCCGAGATCACCCCGGCCGCTTCGCCGCCGGGCGAGAACGGGGGTTCGGGTCGGAACTGGTACTTGCCTTCGATGATGAGCGTGTCTGGGAAGTTGAGGGCGGCGACGCGAACGTCGATGACCACTTCGCCCGGGCCGGGCTCGGGATCGGGGAGCTCGCCGATTTCGAGCTGGTCGACCGGACCCAGCTGGCGGCAGATGACGGCCCGCATCAGCCGGCCGTGATCGCCATGGTCAGTGTCTCAGCCACCATGGCCGGCTTCTCCTCGTCCTTGATCTCGATGGTGATCTCAGTCTTGATGAGCAACTGGCCGGGGCCCTTCTCGGATACGTCAACCAGCTTGCCGTGAGCTCGAACGTCGCTTCCCGACTTCACCGGGGAGATGAACCGGAGCTTGTCGAGCCCGTAGTTGAACATCATGGCCAGGTTCTCCGGCATCACCCCTACCTCCGCGGTGAAGTAGGGGACGAGCGACAGGGTGAGAAAGCCGTGGGCGATGGTCCCGCCGAGGGGGGTCTTGGCGGCCTGCTCCTCGTCGACGTGGATGAACTGATGGTCGAGCGTGACATCGGCGAAGGCGTTGATCCGATCCTGGTCGATGGTGAACCAATCCGAGGTCCCGAGGTCCTCCCCAACCATCTCCATCAGCCGGTCGAGCGAAACGATCTGCATGGTCTACTCCTCAGGTGTGTGGTGATTCGAGGGTAGTGGCCGGGCTTCGCCCGGCAGCCACCGGCCCCCGGCCACCGGCCTCCGGCCCGAATCTGCTTCCGCTCCCTTGGGCTACGAAGTAGCCCTAAGGAACGCGAAGCGTTCCCGTCTACCTTGGCCGTCCCACCCAGACGTACGTCTCTGGGCCCTCGCCGTAGGGCTCCGTGGGGTACACGAGCGTGGCCTCCGTGGTGCCATCGCTGCCCGACTCGATCGGGCGATCGATGCTGTCGGGTTGGCCGTAGCTCGGCTGGCCGATGATGACGATCGAGTCACTTCCAACGGCCACGCTCTGGACCCAGGCGAACTCCACCCCGACCGTGGTGGCGGTGAACCATTCCTCGCCGTCGTAGGAGAAAACGATTGCCGCCTCGGGCTCCGAATACTCGTACTCCCGGTCCGATTCTTCGGAGGCCGCGTTTGCCTCCTCCTCGGTGAATTCCATAACGATGTTTCCATCCACGTCGGTGATCGCGATCGTCCCGTTCTCCTCGTCCTCGATGATCTGGGCCGGGGCCTCGACCGAGTAGACGTCCAGTTCGATCGTCGTGAGAATCTCGCCGGTGGCGTCCTCGGTCACCGTGATGCGGCCCGTTTCGCCGTCGAGCACGAGGGTCCGGCCATCCTTGGCGATAATCACCGGTGGGCCGTAGTACTCGTCTTGCTCCTGGCCGACCGCCACGAGTCCGAGCTCGCCGGTGGACAGTGTGTTGTAGTACGTCCCGCCGCTGGCCGATTCGTGGACCGGCGCCCAGGTCACACCGTCGGCCGATCGCGCGATGCCCGCTCGACCGCCTTAGCTGAGTCGGTAGTAGGCCCCATCGGCGCTGACGATGGGGCTACCGCCCGGCTCGTCGGTTGAGGAGAACAGCTCCCAGTCCTGTCCATCGACGGATCGCCAGAAGTCCTGTCCGGCGCCGTCCGGCCCGTAGCTGAAGACCGACAGTAGGAAGCCGTTCTGCCCAAACCCGATGCCGCCGATTCCTGCCTCCTCTGCAACGGCCGTGGCAAGCTCGACGCGATTCCAGACCGAACCGCCGGTGGTGACGAGAACGACGAGCTCGGTCTCGGGGCGGTAGTCGTCGGAATAGTCTTTCCAGGCGTCGTCCTGTGCCCGGTAGAAGGTATCAGCGTCGATATCCAGGATGGTCTCGCCCGTCTCGGGATCTACGATCACGATTTGCGGTATGCCGTACAGCTCGTCTATCGGTCCCTCGGTGATGACGGCCCCGGAGGCGATGTCGGTTGCGACATACGAGCCGTCGTTGTAGTCGATCTCGACACCGATGCCGTCCTGTTCGATCGAGACCGCTCCTTCGAAGTTGTCTTGGAGGGCGGCTTCAATGACCTCCTCGGACAGCGAAAGGACAAACCCGCCATCCGGTCCGCGGATGGTTGGTCCGGCCCCGTACACCTCTTCGGTGCCGACCACCGTGATGGTGTCACCGGTGGCGATGTCGGTGACGGTGAACCCCTCGTACCCCTCTTCGAGGAGGATCCCCTCCTCCTCGAAGACTATGGGTGGCTGGTCCGGTTCGGTCTGGAGGGACCCGGCGATCACGGTTGCCCCGTTTCCGCTGGCGGCGCCGGTGAACCACATGTACTGGTTGACCCCGATCGAAAGGTCGACGGTTCCTCCCGTCCAATTGATACCGTCGGTTGAGCGGTAGATGCTCGTCGAGGCGACCGGTGTCGTTTCGTCGTACGACCGGACGACGGCGACAAACCCATCGTCGGTGGTGAACAACGCGTCGAGCTGCCCATCAAAGGGCGATGTGACACCCTCTGGCGTCCAGTCGGTTCCGTCGCTCGACTGCCACACGAGGAGTGACTCACCGGGTCCCGGCGCCGTGGGGTCGTAGCCGGTTCCCACCGCTACAAAGCCATCGTCCGTTGCCGCAACCTGGATGTTCCACACGTCGGTTGGAGAAGTCGGCTTTGGCAGGGTGACCTTCTCCCAGGCAAACTCGACGACCCCGACGGTGGGTGTCCGATCGGTGGAAATGGTCTCGTCGACCGCCTGGTCGCTCTCGATCGCAGATGCCAGGTTCCCCTCCTCGGGGTCGTCGGTGTTGCCGAGGAGTTGCACGCCGGCGGCGGTTCCGCCGACGAGGGTGAGAACCAGCGCCGCGCCTCCAATGAGGTTGGAGGCCACGCCGACCCCGGCGTATGGCCGTCTCGGGGGAGCCGTGCGGTGCGTGGAGTTGTTCGGCCTCCTGCTCGAAGGCCTCTCTGAGGCGGTCTTCCATGTTCATCGGGTTACCTCCACGTTCGACTCGAGCCGTTCGAGGGCCCGAGCCAGGCGGCTCTTGACCGTGCCCTTGGGCACGCCGAGCGCTTTGGCGACTTGTTCGGTTGACCAATCGAAATAGCAGCGGAGCACGACGACGGCTCGTTGCTCGACCGGGAGCTCTTCGAGGGCCGCCGCCAGCGAGGGGTCGGCGGGGGTGAGCTCGGCGGCGGGGCGATCCTCGAGACGGAAGCCCCGAACCTCCCGTTTGGTGCGGCGCATGCGCGAGCGGGCCCAGTTGAGCCCGACCCGGTAGACCCAGCCTTCGGGATTGTTGTAGCCGCTCACCGAACGCCAGCGCTGGTAGGCCCGGGCCATTGCTTCGTCGGTGGCGTCGGCGGCGAGGTCGCGGTCACGGAGCGTCAGTGCCAGACCGCGGAACACCTGCTCCCGGCGCGACCGATAGAAGTCCTCGAAATCCCGGGGGGCGAGGGTGCCGATTACCTGTTCGGCGGTTGGTTCGTCAGCGATCACGGTGGTGATTGTCGTCGCTCCGTCTCATGCGTGCACCCCCTAGACGCATGAGACGGAGGTTTGGTTCCGTTACGGACGGCCGATGAACAGAACCGGCGCCGGCGGCACGTAGTAGCTGAGGTCCTCAACGATGGCGCCGTCCTCGGCCCCATCCGACTCGAGCAACCGTGGCTCGTCCGAGAACTCCTGACCCGCCAGGACGACGACGTCGGATCCAACGGCGATATGCCCAACCCAGCCCTCGAACTCGAACGGCACTTCAACCCACCCGGCCAGGTCGGTCGAGAAGTACATAGTGGGCTCGGAAACCCCACCCTCGTACATGCTGTCGATCTCCATCCAGCGGGCTTCCTGGGCGCTGTCCCAGTCCTCGTCGGTGATGGCCATGAGCACGATGTCGTTGTGCTCGATGTACGTCACACCGTCCTCGTAGGTGAAGCCTTCGGGGAGCGGGGCTGCTCCGTCCTCAGACAGGGTGAGGTCGATCACCACATCACCGGTGATGTCGTCGACGATGGTGACCCGGGGGGGCCAGTCGTAATCGTCGAAGGTGAGCGTGTAGTCGTCCTGGGTGTACGAGAGGGGTTCGGCGTAATAGTCCTCGTAGTAGCCCTGATCGCGGGATCCGACGATGACCGTCCCCAGGTCGCCGGTCCCGAACTGGTTGAACCATTCGACCATCGTCCGGTCCTCGGGAATGCGGGTACCGAACGCTTCGCCCCAGGCGATTCCGTCGGTGCTCGACCAGAGGGCGGGTCCCTGTGGTCCTTCGCCCAACGATAAGAGGGTGCCGTCTGCGGTCTTCTGGACGTTCCAGATGTACATGCCGCCGGGCATGTCGGCCTCGTGGGTCCAGGTCATCCCGTCGGGGCTCGTCCAGATGGCGGAACCGCCTCCGAACTCGTCCCACTGGCTTCCGAACGCCAGATAGCCACCGTTCAACGTGATGATCGAATCGAGGCTGACTTCCTGACCGTCACTTCCAATGGGCGTCTCGGTCCAGGTGACCCCGTCGCTCGAGGTGGCGACAAAGGCTTCGGTCGTGTACTCGAACTCGGCCTCGGCACCTTCCCAATGGGCCTGCTGAGCGGCGTCGAACTCCTCCCAGGTGAAGCTGAGGATCTCGATCCCGCCGGCGTCGGTGATGGTCGGGGCCGGACCCCGCCACAGGTAGTCGGCGCTGCCCGAGGAGATGACCTCTCCGCTCTCGATGTCCTCGAGGCGGTATTCATAGGTCTCTTCGTTGATGATGATCCGGTAGCCGTCGTGCTCGATGGTCAGCTCGGGAGCGACGAATCCGCCGAATCCCCCGAACGGGCCATCGCTCGATTCTGAATAGGCCTGCTCGTAGGCTTCTTCCCAGGTCTCCCAGGGGACGACCGTCAGAAGCTCGCCGGTATCGGGGTTGATGATGGCCTGGCCATCCTCGTCGTAGTAGTTCGAGTAGATGTCATCCAACGAGCCTTCGGCCACCACTGCGCCGCTCGTGTCGAGCACACGGTACGTGTATGAGTACTCGTTCAGCTCGAGCTGGTAGCCGTCCTTTTCGATGACGAACGGCTCGAATTCCGGTGACGTCGACCGCTGACCGACCACGATGTAGCCGTCCGGGCCGGCCAGACCGGTGTTGACCCAGACCTCCTGGTTGTCGGCCGTTGCGAGGTCGAGCTCGGTGCGCGTCCAGTTGACTCCGTCGGGCGAGGTCCAGATGAGGCGCACCGGCTGATACGGGCGGTACTCCGTATGGTCCTCTTCGAAGAACTCGGTCATCTCTTCACCGAAGGCGATAGCCCCGTACTCGTTGAAGACGACGTTCCACACGCTGGCGTTTGAGAAGTCGCCGTTCAGATCGGTCCTCGCCCAGGTGGAGCCGTCCTCGGAGGACCACACGACCATGTCCTGGCCCCGTTCTGACCAGACAAAGCCGAGCGCCAGGAATCCATCGTTGGTGGCGTAGACACCGTGGAGATAGGACTCCTGTCCTTCAGGGAGGTCGAGCGTGATCCGCTCCCAGGTGAAGTCCTGGGGTGGGAGAGCGGGGGTCGGTGTGCCGACATCGGTGCCGCCCGGGCGGGCCGGTCGGGTGGCGGCGCCGTCTTCGGAGGCGGCGAGGTTGCTACCGCCCTGGGCGCGGGAGTAGCGGTCCGTCAGGGGTGATTTCGCCACCGTGGTGAGGGGAGTGGCGGCGAGAGTCGTCGCGGTGGGGTCGCCGTCGGCGATCGGCTCGGTCTCGCTGCCGCGAAACAGGGACGCTCCCACGGCGACACCGATGAGGAGGATGGCGACGATCGAGATGGCTCCGAAGATCGCCGACCACCGCTTGCGCTTGGCATCGTTCGGGTCTTCGGGCGGAATGGGTTGCGCCTCGTAGATGATCGAATCGGTCACGTTGCTACTCCCTGTGCGGTGTCTCTCAGTAGACGCATCATGCAGCTGTTCGGTTCCCTCCCCATTCTGGTCCAATCTGGGCGATGCGGGGGAGGGTTCGCCGAGTTCTCGCTGAGGTGCTGGTCCGTCCATACTGGAAGCCGATGAACGGCTCCACAGCTGGAACGATTCGGACCCGGTTCCTGGCGCTCGGTGACTCGTACACCGTCGGGGAATCGGTCGCGGTC
>SHLN01000072.1 GCA_004283105.1 Acidimicrobiia bacterium | reverse complement strand
GGACTAGGGACCCCTTGAGGCAGCTCCGCTGACTCAAGGCGACAGCCTCTCTTTCACCCAGTCTGAGTAATCCCACCGGTAGCGGATGCGATCGTGGAGTCGATCGGGTCGGCCTTGCCAGAACTCGACCAGCTCGGGTCGAAGCCGGTATCCGCCCCAGTGATCGGGCCGGGGGATGTCATCGCCGGCGAATTTCTCCTCGGCCGCGGCAAACGCGCTCTCCAGCATCGCCCGGTCCGAGATGACCGCGCTCTGGCGACTAATGCCGGCGGCGAGCTGGGCACCCCGTGGGCGGGAGGCGTAGTACTCGTCGGACTCCTGCTCCTCCAGCTCGGCCACCATGCCTTCTATCCGTATCTGGCGATGGATCTCCAGCCAGGTGAAGCTGAGAGCGGCGCGAGGGTTGGCACTCAGCTCGCGCCCCTTCTGACTCTCGTAGTTGGTGAAGAACACGAAACCGGTCCTGTCGAAATCCTTGAGCAGGACCGTGCGAACCGACGGCCGGTCTCCATCCGCAGTCGCCAGGCTCATCGCGTTCGGCTGGGGCAGCCCTGCCTCGGAAGCGCCGGCGAACCAGACGGTGAACTCGGTGATGGGATCCGGCGACATGTCGTCTGGATTGAGGGGAGGTCCTGAGTAGTCGAATCGGCCGGTCATGAGAATCGGAAGCTTTCGATGACGGTGGCGGCCTGGCCCTGATCGAATTCGAAGAACTCGACCGGTGAAATGAGGGTGAAGGTGGTGAGGAGATCGTCTCGCAGGGCAGCTTGCTCTCGAATCACAATCGGAAACCCATCGAACTCCTCCGAGTACACGAACCACGATGAGCGGACACCATCGATCGTTTGATCCCCGGAGTCCAGCACCCGGAAGTCGGGGACGAACAGCGCCAGGTCGTCCTTGATTCGCTGGATATGGGCGTCGAGATCGAAGTCGGGCTCCTGCTGTTCGAGAGACACTTCGAACGTCGTGCTGGGGAGAGCCAGCGCAATGTGGTCCTCAACGAACCCGACGCCGAACCCGGGGAAGTCCGGATTCTCGCTCCACGTCTCGGGGTAGGAGAGCGTGAAGAGGTCCTGGCTGTAGGTCGTGAACCCGGCCGGGAGCGTGGTCGTGGTCGTCGACGATGTCGACGTAGACGTCGAGGTCGATGTCGAGGTGGACGTCACGGGGATCGTCGTCGTGGTAGTCGGTGCTGTGGTTGTCGTTGCATCTACCGTCACAGTCGTGTCGGCGTCGCCACCGCTGCAGGCGGCTGCGAAAAGGGTGAGAACGAAGACGAACCTGCGCATGGCGGGAGTGTAGGTGAGCGCCCGGCCGCTATATGCGGTATTCGTCGTAGGAACGGAGCGACGCCACCGCCCCCCGCACCTTCAGGTGGGTGGCCTCCTCCTCGAAGGACTCCTCCAGGACCTCGCTATCGCGATGGAGACCGGCCACGATCTCGCCGTGCTCGTAGGGAACGACGAAGGCCGCCACGATGTGGTCGGCCCGGCGTGCCTCGGTCAGCCGTTGGCGTACGAGGTCGAGCCCGGTGCCTTGCCGGGCAGACACGGCCAGGGAGCCCTCGTGGAGCGCCGTCAGCCTCGAGACGACCGCCTCAGGCGCGATGTCGATCTTGTTGAAGACGATGAGCTCCGGCAGACCGAGCGCGCCGATCTCGGCCAGCACCTCATGTACGGCGGCAATCTGCCGTTCGGGCTCAGGGTCGGATGCGTCGACGACATGGAGCAACACGTCAGATTCGCTGATCTGTTCGAGTGTGGAGCGGAAGGCTTCGACGAGTTCGTGGGGCAGGTTCCGCACGAAGCCGACCGTGTCGGAGATGAGGGCCGGGCCCGATGCCAGTTCCAGACGACGGACCGTCGGGTCGACGGTCGAGAACAGCTGGTCCTCGGTGAGCGTGCCGGCATCGGTAAGCGCATTCAGAAGTGTGGATTTGCCGGCGTTGGTATAGCCGACGAGGGCGACGGCCGTGGCGTCGGTGCTCGTGCGAGCTTTGCGCTGGGTCCGCCGCACCTGCCCGATGTGGGCCAGCTCCTTCTCCAATTTGGTGATGCGAGTGCTGATGCGCCGGCGATCGGTCTCCAGCTTGGTTTCGCCGGGGCCGCGGGTGCCGATGCCACCGGCGAGCCGGCTCATGGCAATGCCCCGCCCCCTCAACCGGGGAAGCCGGTACCGGAGTTGCGCCAGCTCAACCTGGAGCATTCCCGCCTTGGATGTGGCGTGCTGGGCAAAGATGTCGAGAATGACCGCCGTGCGATCGACGACGTCGCAGCCGAAGATTTCCTGCAAGTTGCGCTGCTGGATGGGGCTCAGGGCATTGTCGAAGACCACGACGTCGACATCGGCGGCCGTCGTCTCTCGTTGCAGCCGCTGGGCCTGGCCCTTGCCGATGAACGTCGCCGGGTCGATGCGATCCCGCCGAAGGACCGCCTCGCCCTCCGGGTCAGATCCGGCGGTGAGGGTCAGCTGGCCGAGCTCGTCGATTGACAGCTCGGCTTCATGGTCGGTGATACCCCCGGCGATGACACTCACCAGGTAGGCGCGCTGCCGGACGACCCCGAGGTCGGTCTCGGTCGCAGTGAGGCGTCGGCGCTGCCGTCCTCCGGTCGTCAAGCGACCCCCGCGCGGTCGTTAGAAGAGCGCAGCAGAGCTTGCCTCGCCTCCGAACTCGATCAGCCAGTCGATGTAGTCCTGGAGGGTGTCCCGATCCCACACCTTGAGGCCCTGCAGCATGGCGTCGCCCAGGGTCTCGGTCGGGCTCACGTACCACCGATCGCCCTCCTTGACGGCCAGCAAGCCGGTATCGGCCGCAGCGATGTCGCCGAGGAAGTCGGGCATGTCGACGCCGGTCAGGCCGGAGCCGAGCATGTCGGCAAGCGCCGGATCGCAACTGTTGATGCTTTCGGGAATCTCGGCTCCGAACCCGCTCAGAGCTCCGTTCGCATCGTTGATCGTGACGTCGAAGCACGCTCCGTCGAAGCTGATCGCACCATCGATCTCCATGAAGAACGAACTGAACGCGATATCAAAGGCATCGATCTTGACTCGCTTGGCTCCGTCGGCGGCGTCGGACACCGACGTGCCGAGTGAGATGAGGTCGATGGTAACGAAGCTTCCGAATGCGCCCACCGTCTCGTTGAAGTCATCCATGACGAGCGGCATGTAGTCGTACAGGGCCCGCATCTCCGTGGGTGGGAGCATCCCGATGAGGCCCTCCAGGTCGAGTGAGAGCAGCTCTCGGAAGGCGCCCTCCACGGCCGCTTCGGGTGACTCTGCACCAACGGGAGCCAGACCGTTGCCGAAATCCGGGCTGCCGTATCCCGTCGTGGAGAAGATGCCGTCCATGACCGTGTACCAGAACGAGAGGTACCAGCCGTCGTCCTCGACTGCCACGAGATAGAAATCATCGCCGCCCATGGACTCGGACTCGGGCGGCAGGTCGCCGTCAAGCATCCCGCGCTCGGCGGGAGGGAGGTTGTCGAGTACCAGGTCTCCGATTGGGAGTTCGGCCTGGTCGATGTCGACGAATGCGTCCCCGTTCTCGACAAAGACCCGTACGAACCCGGGAGCGATCTGCTCGGTTCTGAACTCGAGGTCGGTGAACTCCATATTGATCCCACTGATCCCCTGGGGATCGATGCTGTCGGTGAAAACCTCGAGTCGTTTCAGCTCGGACCCGATCGCACCGGTGTAGCTGATCATCGGGTCGGCTTCGCCGGGAAGGAATGCATCGACGGCCGCCACGAGATCCTCGCTCGATAGCCCGTCGAACAGCTTCTGCATGGCCGCCTCGGGGCTCTCTGACCCGTCATTGGTGCGCCCGGCGTTCATGGTTGCGAACGCGACGGCGGCAATGGCCAGAACGGCCAGGGCAATCAGGCCACCAAGCACCAATCTGCGGATCCGGTCGCCGCCGGCGGGCTGCTCCGGAATAGGAGCTGCTACTTGTCCGGCCTCGATGTGCCCGAACGGATCGTTGTCAAATGTATCCACGGTTGAACCCCAATACGCGTGTCGAATACTGATGTTTCGACCAGCCAAGCCTATACCTTGATCGGGAGTATCCCCGGGTGGAGCCGGCTCAATCCATGGCGCGGCGGGCGGGCGGTCTAATCTCTGCTGCGGGAAGGAGTTTCTTGCTGGCTGTAGTTCATTGTTCGCCCATGTGGCAGGAGGGGTCCCACTGATGGCCCGGTTGCGGTTGTTCGCCGGCCTGCGTCAGGTTGCGGGGACCGGGCGGGCGGAGATTCCCGGCGATTCCGTCGACGAGGTCCTACGGGCTGCCTCGGCTACCTATGGATCCGAGTTCGAACGCGGCCTCGGTACTGCCAACGTCTGGGTCAACGGTGAGCCGGCCACGGGAGCAACCACAGTGGGCGAGGATGACGAGGTTGCGGTGCTTCCCCCGGTATCGGGCGGCACGGCCGAAGGTCTCCATCCAGGTCACGAGCATGAGGACGTCGCCGTCGATGCACCCGTCATGCAGACACCCCTTCTGCCGCTCGTCGCCTGGGCGGCGCTGCTGGCGTCAAACATCGGCTCGAGCAAGTGGTTTGCCGTGGTCCTGGTCGGGATCGCCGGTGCCTGGGTGTGGGACGCCTTCGACGAAGCCACCCGCCGCCGAGCCGGTCTGGTGCGGTGGCCGGCGCTCGTCGCCATCGTCGGCGCGGTCGGCGCAAGCTGGGCGTGGAGCTCGGAGGGCCTTGGATTGGCTGTGGCTTTGAGCGTCCTCGTGGTGCTCACGTGGGCCATATTCACGCAGTCGATGCACACGGTCGATTCTGCCGGTGGAACGCTGCTGGCCACGGTGGTCGTTACCGTCGCCACCGGATCACTCGTTCTCATCCGGCTGGGGGCTCACGGTCAGAGTCGGATTGCCGCGTTCCTCATCATGCTGTTGGTGGCTCACGTGGTGATGTGGCTACGGCTCGGCTCGGAGGACGCCGGGTTCCTCGACCCGCATACGGCGGCGGCCATTGCCGCCCTCATCGCCGGCGTGGTTGCCGGGGTCGTATGGGAAACAAGTCTGCTTGCGATGGTTATCGCCGCAGCCGCCGTGGCCGCTGCCTTCATGGCGGGCCGGGCGTTCGGGTCGGCGCTGCGAACCGGCGAGCTCTACCTGCTGGAGACGCTCCCGGGGTTCCTCGTCCCGCTCGACGCCGCCCTCCTCGCCGCCCCCATCTACTGGGTAGTCCTGGCGATGGTTGCCTGAGCAGTATCTTCTGTCACTTCTCGGCCGAATTCTGGTTGATCTCGCGTCAGGGGCCGAGAAGTCGACTGCTGCCGCAGATACTGGGGTAGAGGACGGCCGGCGCCGCCGGCGCCAGGCCCAGGGAAACCACGATGACTCGGAAGGAGCTCTTCGCGGGGGCGGGAAGCCACTCTGAGCCGGTGGTAACAGGTAACGGGTAACGGGTAACGATTCTTGGCGGGTCGCCGGGAGCGGGGCGCGGGCAGCGACGCCAGAATTGGCCTCAGTATCCAGGGTGGCTTGCCGATGCCTCTGGAGTCATTACCCTGGTATCCCGCATGTCTGTGACGAAAACCGGGCGGTTCGCAATATCGCTCACCCTCATCTTGATGATGCTCGCCTTCGCCGTGCCTGCCCTCTCGCAGGTGAATCGCGACGAGCTCGATGAGGCGCGCCAGGCGCGGGACGAGGCAAGCGCTCGTCTCGACGAAGTGGTCGGTGACTACGACCTTGTGTATCACGAGCTGTCGGACGTCACCTATCGGATCGGCCTGTTCGAGGAGCGGGTAACGAGCTACCAAGCCGACATTTTCGAGCTGCAAGCGCTCATCCAGGAGCAGGCCATTGCCGCCTTCAAGTCCGGCAACGTCAACGGTGTGGGAGTGGTGTTCGGGCCCAGCTCGCTCACCGAGCTCATGACCGGCCGTGAGTTCCTCGAACGGGCGGCCGAGAACGAAATCTCACTCCTCGACCGGCTTGCATCCGTGAAGAACGGCCTGGAGGCAACCCAGGGCCGGTTGCGGGAAGATCAGGCCACGCTGCAGGATCTAGAGCGGGAGCAAGCCGAGTACGTTGCCGAGTTCGAGGTGTTGTTCAACGCCGTCAACGGTGAGTACGAGGAGCTGCGTGAAGAATTTGCCGAACAGGAGCGGGTTCGGGCCGAGCAGGAGCGGCTTCGCAGGCTCACCGAGCTCGCCCGGCTGGAAGGCGCCGCCGCCGGCGCCTCGGCTACGCAGACGGCCGGATTCGTGTGCTTGTTCGATCAGCCGTTCCGCTACGTCAACGACTGGGGCAACGCACGGTCAGGTGGGCGGACTCACAAAGGGACCGACATCGTCGCCGCCTACGGCCAGAACGTGAAGGCCGTCGCCAACGGGACGGTCCTGAAGCGGAACTCGGATCTCGGCGGCATCAGTCTGTGGCTCGACGCCGACAACGGAACCTCGTACTACTACGCCCACCTCAGCGGATATGCCCCCAGCATCTCAGATGGAAGCCGGGTGAGTGCCGGCCAGGTCATCGCATACAACGGTGATAGCGGAAACGCGGTCGGCGGTGTTCCCCATGTTCACTTCCAGGTTCACCCCGGGGGTCGTGGGAATCCGCCCGTGAACCCGTATCCTACGCTCGTCGAGCACTGCTGAAGGAGCCCATGACCGAGCATCGCCGCCGTATTGATCAGATAATCGAGCCCGATTTCGTTGTCGGTCTCGAGGAGTTGTCACTCGACGATCTGCGCGATCGACGCCGCATGTGTGACGACGTCGAGAACGAGTTGTCCTATTACCGGCGCATGCTCCACGGTCGCATGGATCTGCTCGGGTTCGAGCTCCGCAGGCGCTCCGGCGAGGAGACCCGGAGTCTCATCGAGGCGCTCCCGGAGATCCTGACCGACGGTGCCTCCGGCTACGTGCCGAGCGGCCGCCCCACCAAGGTCACCCTTCCCGATCTTCCCGACCAGCGACGGCGCCACATCGACGAAGTGCTCGAAGCCGATTTCCTCACTCGCATTGCCCTCGTCGAAGATGACGAGCTCAACGAGATCCAGCGTTCCCTCGTCGAGACCGAGACCGAGATCTCGACGAAACGCCATGCCGTGCAAGAGGCGTTCAACACGATCCAGGCCGAACTCACCAGGCGCTACAAGGACGGCCTCGCCAACTTCGACGAGATCCTCGGGCGCTCAGACTGAATGCTCGCCCGGGCAGTCCGTTCCGGGCTCGCTGAGAGCTATCACGACGGTGCCATCGCTGTTTTCGATGAGGCCGGCTCCATCCTCCTCGAGGTTGGAGACATCGACCGCCCCTACTTCTTTCGATCGGCCATCAAGCCGTTCCAGGCCACGATCAGCCTCGAGGCGGGGGCCGACCTCAATAGGGAACAGACTGCCCTGGCGGCGGCCAGCCACGGCGGCCAGCCGGTTCACCGGGCCGTGGTCGGGTCGATCCTGGCCGGTGCCGGACTCGACGAGTCGGCGTTGCGGTGCCCGGCAGATTGGCCGCTTTCCCCGTCTGCCCATCAGCAGCTCATCGCCGGCGGAGCGACCGCTCCGCAACCCATCTATCACAACTGCTCGGGGAAACATGCTGCGGCGCTGGCGGCCTGTGTTGCGGCAGGATGGCCGACCGGGATGTACGCAGAACCCGATCATCCCTATCAGGTGAGGGTGCGTGAGCTCGTCTCTGAGCTGACCGGAGAGGAAGTGGGGCCGGTCGGGGTGGACGGCTGCGGCTTCCCGACTCTGCGGGGAACCACCCGTGGACTGGCACGGGCCTTCACCCGCCTGGCGTTTGACGACCGCTTCCGGCCGGTACGGGACGCGATGATGGCAATGCCGGCACTCACCTCCGATACCGACCGCCCCGAAGCGGCCCTCATGCAGTGGGTGCCCGCCACCGTCAAGGGTGGGGCCGTTGCCTGTGCCGGCGTTGCAGTGACCGGACGGCTCGGCCTGGCGGCCAAGTGCTGGGACGGTTCGAATCAGGCGCTCTACGTTGGGGTGATCGAGGCTCTCGACCGGCTCGGGATTCTCGAGCCGGTCGCCCGCCAGGGCCTTGCCCCCCACGCCCGCCCCGAACTGCTCGGCGGCGGCGCTCCTGTCGGTCGGCTCGAGCCGGCCTTGCCGTAGTCGTGCGCATCCATCAGGAGTGGACGACCGGCGGGTTCGAACTACCACCGCTCGCTCCGGCCACCTCCGTGTTTCCAACCCGTGGCTACCTGGAGCTCTGGTGGCGCCACTTCGGAAGTGGCGACCTGAGTGTGGTGGAGGATGGAAACGCGCTCATGGCGCTGTGGCGTTCGCCGGACGGGGTCGTCGGGTTCGTCGGCGACGAAGACCTCACCGACTATCACTCTCCGCTCGGCTCCGGCGCCGGATCCCTGCTGGGCAACTACCTCGCCGGGTTGCCCGCCGGGACCCCGTTCCGCTTCGATTCGCTTCCCCTCGAAGCCGTCGAGGAATTGGCTGCCGGGCTCGGGACAAGGGCCGTCACCACCCGACATGAGGCTGCGTTCCGCATTGCACTCCCGGCCCATTTCGACGACTTTCTGGCCGGTCTCAGCAAGAAGGAGCGCCACGAACTGAGGCGCAAGCATCGCCGGTTCGTGGAGGCGGCCGGAGACCCGCAGTGGCTGGAGGGCCAGCCCGACCCGGTCGGGATATTCGTCGGATTGCATCGAATGGCCGAGGGAAAGAAGGGCCGGTTCATGACCGCCGAACGAGAAGCCTTCTTCCGGGACCTGGCCGCCCTCCCCGGGGCGCGGATCGACATCCTGGCCGGTGAGGCCGGCGCGCCGGTGGCCGCCGCCATCGGGTTTCAGAACGGCGATGCCTACTACCTGTACAACTCGGCCTACGACCCGGCCGCCGCCGCGCTCTCGCCCGGCATCGTTCTGCTGTGGATGTTGTTCGGGGCCACGATTGCTGCCGGCATCACCATCTTCGACTTCCTCAAAGGCGATGAGGCCTATAAGTTGCGGCTCGGGGCCGAGGCGCGGCCTCTCTATGTACTGGAAGGATCAACATGATCAGGCGGGTGGCCTACCTGTCGATGCACACGACCCCGCTCGCCCAACCGGGCATCGGCGATGCCGGTGGGATGAACGTGTACATCGATCGGCTGGCGCGCACCATGGCCGGGCGCGGCATCAAGGTTGAGGTCTTCACGCGCCGGACCGACCCGGCCCAACCTGAGGATGTCATGGTCACCGATGGCTACAAGGTGGTCCACATCGGCGCCGGCCCGGAAGAGCCGCTTCCCCCGGCCGAGCTGGCAGACAGCGTCCAGGAGTTTGCCCTCGGGGTCACCAAGTGGGCCGGCGCCAACCGGGTCGATTACGACGTCGTTCATTCTCACTACTGGCTTTCGGGCTGGGCGGGCGTCATCGTCAAACAGCAGCTTGGTGTCGGTCTGGCCCATTCATTCCACACGCTCGGGCGCATCAAAGATGCCAACCGTGCCCACGGGCAGCCGCCCGAGAGCTTGCAGCGCATCGCAACCGAGCAGGAGGTGATCGAGTTCGCCGACTGTGTCATTGCCTCGACGCCCTACGAGTTCGACGATCTTGTCGAGCACTACGGCACCAGGCCCGAGTCGATCTGCATTTCGCCTCCCGGCGTCGACCACACGGTCTTCGCTCCCGGTCCGAAAGCGGAGGCGCGCCGGCGGCTCGGAATCGAGTTCGGTCCCATTCTTCTGTTCGCGGGACGAATCCAGCCCCTCAAAGGGGTCGACGTCGCCATCGAGACCTTGCAGGTTGTGCGGGAATCACACCCGCTCGCCCGCCTCGTAGTGGTGGGTGGTCCGAGCGGCGGGGACGGGGAGGCCGAGATGGCCCATCTTGCCCAGCTGGCCGTTCATCGCGGGCTCGGCAGCGACGTGGTGTTCCGACCTCCCGAAGCCCACGACACACTCGCCGACTTCTACCGGGCCGCCGACGCTCTCCTCATGCCATCGCGTTCCGAGTCGTTCGGGCTGGTGGCGGCCGAAGCTCAGGCCGCCGGCCTCCCGGTCGTTGCCGCCAACGTCGGGGGCCTCGCCTATGCGGTGGCCGATGGCGTGAGCGGTGTCCTCGTCGACGGGTACGACCCCGGGACCTGGGCCGATGCCGTCAATCGAGTGATCGACGAGTCCGGGGCATTCTCCGATGGCGCCGCCGACCATTCCGAGCGGTTCTCGTGGGATGCGACCGCCGATCGATTGCTCGAGCTGTACTCGGGCATCGAGGAGTGATGCGCTCACAGGCCTGGGACCTCCTGACGGCGGCCAGCGCCCGTCTCGTGGCCGATGACTCCTCCGACGTGGTCAATGCCGAGGAGTACGAGGGCCGCTGGGCCGTGCGGATGGCCCAACAGGCTCGGGACTTCACCACCGTCTGGTTCGAGGTGGGGGACCTCACCGTGGGGTACGAGGCGTACGTGGTTCCCCAACCGCCCGGCGGACACCAGGAGGTCTTCCGTCAACTCCTCACCCGCAACCATCGGCTGTGGCGTGCCCACTTCAGCATCGACCAGGACGGTGATGTCTTCCTCGTCGGACGGGTGTCGCTCGCCGAGTGGGGAGTGGACGCGCTCGACGAGGTGCTCGGCACCATTTATGAAGCCGTCGAACTGAGCTTCCGGGCCCTACTGCGAGCCGGTTTCGGCCGGGGCTGAGCTCGGCGATTCCCCTCAAGAAGCCGTGCTGACGAGCCGTCGACGGCGGCAAGGATCAGCGGTAGCCGTCCCGACGTGGAACAGTCCGGATGCGGAAAATCGTCCGCCCCCGCACGCGAAAAAACCCCTAAGAAACTTGTCTACAGGGGGTTGTGCACAACCCCCTGTGGATTGGTGTGGATAAGTGGATAACTGCCGATTAGAGTGCCAATTAGCAGCAGGTACTCGTAGTTTCGTGCAACCAGGACGCGAAAAACGCTCGCAATTCCGGGGTATTTCCCAC
>SHLN01000071.1 GCA_004283105.1 Acidimicrobiia bacterium | reverse complement strand
CGACAACCACGACCAGTACGCCGACCACCATCGCCACCACGACGACGACCAGGGCCGCACCACCCCGTACCCGCGCCCCCATGCCTCCGGAGCAGGTGTACGCCCTCGTGTCGGCCTACTTCGCGCCGGCCGATGTCGAGCGCGCCGTCCTCGTTTCGTGGTGCGAGAGCCGCTACGACGCCAACGCGACGAATCCGTCGAGCGCCGCCGCCGGCCTGTTCCAGCACATCCCCCGCTTCTGGGCTGATCGTTCGGCAGCAGCAGGAATCGGTGGCTCCGATATCTACGACCCAACGGCCAACACGGCGGTCGCCGCCTGGCTGCTCTACTCGAACGGTGGTTGGAAGCACTGGAATGCCTCCAAGAGTTGCTGGGGCAACGGAACGGTCGTACCCCCGGCGACCACCACTACGACGACCACCCTTCCAGCAACCACAACGACCGCCGCACCGACGACCACCACGGTCCCGGCCACGACGACAACCGTCTCGCCCACCACCATCCCGACGACGACAACAACGACCGTTGCCTCGACGACCACCACCACCGTGGCCCCGACGACAACTACGACGGTCGCCCCGTAGGCCACCCGGCTATCGTCTAGCCCATGAAGCGCGTCCTACGCCTGCTCACGCTGGCCGGTGCCGTCGCCGGTGCGGTGTGGTACTCCAGGCAACAAACCGAGACGGCCACGGAGCCCGCGAGCGGCGAGTGGAAGGCCAGACCGACGTTGCGAGCAGTGCCCGATCAGGCAGAGCCCGCCGTCCCATCATCCGATGATCTGACCGAAATCAAGGGCATCGGTCCGAAGTACCGCCAGCAACTGGAGGACCTCGGAATCACTTCGTTCGCGGCACTGGCCGCAGCCGATCGAGAGACGCTCGCCGCCTCCTTCGACCCGAGGGCCGATGTGGAGGACTGGATCGCCCAGGCCTCGGCCCGGTCCCGGGACTAGGAAGCCCCACCAACGAACGGGGCAACCGCCGTACGATGGCGCCGTGCTCTACCTGACCGATCCCGAAGAACTGGCTTCCATCTGGCCGGAGGAGCCCGGCTACCGGGCCGATCAGCTCCGAGGTTGGTTGTATGAGACCCCGGTGTTGACCACCGACGAGATGACGAACATCCCCGGCCTGCTGCGGGAGGACCTCGAGCTGTGGCCCTTCGAGGTTGAAGCCGAGCAGGTCGCCGACTCCGGCCGAACCGTCAAGTGGCTCATGCGAGCTCCCGACGGAGCGAGTATCGAGGCGGTCCTCATGGGATACGCCAAGCGAACCACCTTGTGCATCTCAAGCCAGGCTGGATGCGCCATGGCATGCACCTTCTGCGCCACTGGGCAGTTCGGCTTCGAACGTCACCTGGAAGCCGGCGAGATCGTGGCGCAGGTGGCCTACGCCGCCGCCTTCCTGCGGCGCCACGGGCTTGGCTCCTCCCCGCCGCGGGTCACCAACCTCGTGTTCATGGGTATGGGCGAGCCCCTTGCCAACTATCGACATGTCAAGACGGCCATCGACCGGCTCACCGGCACGATGGGCATGTCTGCTCGATCGATCACGGTCTCCACGGTTGGGGTTGCCCCGGCGATCCGCCGATTGGCGGAAGAGCCGTGGCGGGTGAGCCTGGCGGTGAGCCTCCATGCGGCCGATGACGAGCTGCGCAGCACCCTCGTGCCCCTCAACAAGCGATACCCGCTTGAGGAAGTCATCGCGGCGACCGAGTACTTCATGGATGAGACCGGACGCCGCCCCTCGATCGAATGGACGCTCATTGCCGGAACAAACGACACCATGGATCAGGCCGACCGGCTGGCTCGAATCGCCCGGCGTCTTCGCTCCCACATCAACGTGATCGCCCTCAACCCGACCCCGCTCACCGCCGACCAGCCGCCCACAGCTACCGCCACGCGCGCGTTCATCGACCGCCTGACGAGCGCCGGCGCAAACGTGACCCTGCGCGATACCCGCGGCCAGGACATCGACGCCGCCTGCGGGCAGCTTCGTGCACGCCAGATGACGGTCGAACCATGAGAGTCCGCGCCCTTCTCGTCCTATGCCTGCTGCTCGTGCCCGCCGGATGCGGGGCCGGAGACCGGGAGGGCGCCGTCGGTGGGGCCCCGCTCCTGACACCAGACGAGGCACAGGACAGGGACGGCGTCGTCGCCGTGCAGGGATTCTTGTGGGCGCGACCCGGCGACAACAGCTTCCGCCTATGTGAGGCGGCGCTCGAGTCCTTCCCTCCCCAATGCGGTGAGCCGGCCATTGAGCTGACCGGGGTCGACGTGACAACTATTGCCGGTGTTGACTTCAGCCAGAATGTGTTCTGGGCCGACGGGATCCGAGCGCGGGGAGACCTCGCCGATGGAGTGCTCACCGTGGAGGCAATCGAGCTCGGCGCCCATGACCCGGCAACCGGCCTGAGCTTCCGGATCCTCGTTCCCGTTGAGCTCTCCCCCGGCAGCTCCGACTTCGTCGCGCTCGTCACCAACAGCTCGGCGGTGCCGGTGGGGCTCAGGTTCACGAACGGCCAATCGGCCGACGTGACGTTGAGCGATGTCGAGACCGGGGCGCAGGTCTATCAGTGGAGCGCCGGACGAGGGTTCGACGACGCCATCCGGGAGACCACGATCGAACCGGGCGAGACGCTGCGGTTCCCGCTGCTCGAGACCGAGATCGACCTCGAACCGGGGGCCTACGACCTGGTTGGCGTCTTCTCGGGCTCTCCATCGCCCGGCACCATCCGGGGTCGAGCCGTTCTCCGGTAGCGCTTCAGGCAATCACCCGACGATCCAGCAAGCCGGCAATCTCGTCCGAGCTCAACCCGAGGCCGGCGAGAACCACGGCGGTGTCGGCTCCCGCATCGACCGGCGGAACGGGATCGTCCGTGCTGGTCCGGCTGAAGCGCGGGGCGGGGGCAGGCTGGAGAACCCCGGCGACTTTGATGAACGTCTCCCGGGCAAGATTGTGAGGATGCGCGGCAGCTTCGTCAACCGAGAGCACCGGAGCAAAGCAAACGTCGGTCCCCTCGAGAGCCTCCTGCCACTCGGCGAGGGTTCGGGCCGCAAACGCCTCTTCCAGCCGGCGGCGCAGTTCGGGCCAGCCGGATTGATCGAACTGGTCGGGCACCTCGCCGGTCAGTCCCACCCGTTCTACCAATTCTCCGAAGAAGGCGGGTTCGATGGGGGCAATCGTCAGAAACTCGCCGTCGGCGGTCTCGTAGACACCGTAGAACGGGGCTCCCCCATCGAGCAGGTTGGCGCCGCGCTCGTCCGTCCACAGACCCTGCGCCCGGAACCCGTGAATCATCGTCGAGAGGAGGGCTGCGCCGTCCACCATGGCGGCGTCGACGACCTGCCCCCGGCCACTCGACCGGCTCTCGAGTACGGCTCCGAGCACGCCGAGCGCGAGCAGCATGCCACCGCCTCCAAAGTCCGCGATCAAGTTGAGCGGGACGGTCGGCGCACCGCCTGCGGGCCCGATCATGCCCAGGACTCCCGCGAGCGCGAGGTAGTTGAGGTCGTGGCCGGCTGAGGCTGCGAGCGGCCCCTCCTGTCCCCACCCGGTCATTCGGCCGTAGACGAGGGCCGGATTCGTCTCCAGACACTCGGGCGGACCGAGCCCGAGCCGCTCGGCTACTCCGGGCCGAAACCCTTCAATGAGCGCGTCGGCTCGCGCGACCATCCGAAGGATCACGGCAGCGCCATCCGGATCCTTCAGGTTGACGGCAACGCTCTGCCGGTTGCGAAGCAGCGGATCGGTTGCCCTATCCCCCGTCCCAACTTCGCCCACGCGATCGACGCGGATGACGGTGGCCCCCATATCGGCGAGCAGCATCGCGGCGAATGGGACGGGACCAATCCCACCGAGCTCGATGACTTTCAGACCTGCAAGTGGGCCCATAGGTCGAAGGATACGGGGAGCGAACCGCCCACCGGTCACCGCCTACCGATACCGTCAGCGCCGGAGCTGCTGCCGGTCGGCGGTCGGCGGTTGGCGGTCACAGGTCACCAGTCACCGGTCACCGGCCTGATCACGGAAGGCCACCAACATCGCGTACGCTTCCGAAATGCGCATTGGGATCGACCTTGGTGGGACGAAGACCGAAGCCATCGGGCTCGGGACGGATGGTGAGGAACTCATCCGGCGCCGGGTACCCACTCGCCGCGAGTCGTACGAGGATGTAGTGGCGACGGTCGCCGATTTGGTGAGGTCGGTCGAAGCCGAGCTAGGCACGACCGCAACGGTGGGAGCGGGCACTCCGGGGGCCATCTCCCCGGCTACCGGGCTCATCAAGAACGCCAACCTGACCGTCCTCAACGGACGACCGCTCGACCGGGACCTGTCGCAAGCGCTCGATCGAGACGTGCGGATCGCCAATGATGCCGATTGCCTGGCCCTGTCCGAAGCCACCGATGGGGCCGGCGCCGAAAAGCGCACCGTCTTCGCCGTCATCATCGGGACCGGCACCGGGGGCGGGTTGACCGTCGACCGCGGCATCGTCACCGGGCCAAACGCCATCGGGGGTGAGTGGGGCCACAATCCACTCCCGTGGCCAACCGCCGAGGAGGGGGCCGGGCCCGACTGCTATTGCGGACGGCGGGGCTGCATCGAGACCTACCTCTCCGGCCCGGGAATGGCCGCCGACCACGAGCGCTCGACTGCCATGTCCATGAGCCCCCCGGAGATCGTGGAGGCAGCTCGCGCCGGAGAAGCCGGAGCTGAGGCAACCCTGGAGCGCTATGCCGACCGGCTGGCCCGCGGGCTCGCCACCCTCATCAACGTCATCGATCCTGATGTGATCGTCCTCGCCGGCGGCATGTCGCAGATCGCCGAGCTGTACACCGAGGTCCCGGCTCGCTGGCAGGAGTACGTCTTCTCCGACACGGTCTCCACACCGCTCGTGCCCGCCGTCCACGGCGACTCGAGCGGCGTGCGGGGCGCAGCCTGGCTCTGGAAGTGAGCATAAGAACCGCTCTTCCGCGACTCGCTTCTCGCGACTCGCTTCTCGGCGCCATCCGGAGCGAGGGGCGAGCAGCAAGTAGCGAGTCGCTCCGCCAGACCCGCTCACTCGTCGCACTCCACGGGAGCTGCCTCTGAAGCCAACCGGCGGACTCTTCCGGCCGCTTCGGCCAGGCGGTCGCGGGAGAGGGTGCCGTCGGCCACTGCTGCCTCGATGACGGCCACCACTTCGGCGACCTCGGGGGGATTGTCGACGATGAGAAGGTCTTCACCGGCAATGAGAGCTTCCACCGTCACTTCGCCAAGCGTCCGGCCGTCCCGCACGCCGGCCATCGAGAACGCGTCGGTGACGGCCACGCCGTCGAAGCCGAACCCGGTCCGCAGCAGGTCGAGGACGACCGGAGACAAGCTGGCCGGGTTGTCGGGGTCGAGGGCCTCGTAGATCGGATGCCCGACCATGACCGCACCGATTCCACCGTCGATGGCGGCTTGAAAGGGCGGGAAGTCCACTTCCTGCAGGGTTTCGAGACCGGCATCGATCGGGGTGATCTGCAGATGCGGATCGACCGTGGAGAGCCCGTGGCCGGGGAAATGCTTGGCGGTCGTGACAATGCCAAATGATTCGAGCGTGAGCTGGAAGTCGAGCCCGCGGGCGGCCACGATCTCCGGATCCGGGCCGAAGTTGCGACCGACGAGGACGGGATTCGACCCGCGGGCGACGTCGAGCACGGGCGCCAGGTCGAAGTTGATTCCGAGATTGAACATGGCCTTGCCCATCTCCACCGTGTCGGCGATGAAGTCGTCCCGCGTGCTGTCGATCGACGGCGACGGGATCCCGATTTTCGCCAGCCGGTCGACCCGCCCGGGCTCCTGATCGACGGCCACGAGGATGTCGTCGTCGGCCGCACAGGCCATCGCCGCAGTCAATGCCCGTGTCTGATCCCGGCTCTCGAGGTTCTTCGAGAAGAGGATCACCGCCCGGCCGCCCTCGGCTAGGAAATCGGCCGTAGCCAGGTCCAACCCCGTGCCCGGGAGCCCGGCGAGCACGACGGCGCGGGCATCCTCGGCCACGGTGCCGCGCGGAAGCGTGGTCGTGGTGGTTGTCGTCGTCGAAGTCGTAGTCGTCGTTGGCGCCGCGGTCGTTGTGCTCTGGGCAACCGTGGTGACCGTCGTGGTGGTGGAAGCCGCCGTCGTCTCGGTGACCACGGAGGAGCACGCGGTGGCAACGAGCGCGAGCAGGAGCAACAAATAGGCGGACCGCATGGAGATGTGACCATACCGTGCCGGTGCCATTGGCGAAGACCGCGAAAAAGCCTCTATCCTCTCGGACCATGAAACTCGAATCGGGCAACCCGGCGCCCGCCTTCGCGCGCCGGGATCAATCGGGTGCCGTCGTCACGAACGCCGACCTGAGTGGCAAGAAGGCGATCATCTACTTCTATCCCAAGGCGTTCACCCCCGGTTGCACAACCCAATCGTGCGACTTTCGCGACAACTACCAGGCCTTCCAGAAGGCCGGCTACGAGATCCTCGGAGTCAGCCCCGACCCGGTCGAGAAACTCGAGTCGTTCCGCGAGGAGTACGACCTGCCCTTCCCCCTTCTGTCCGACGAGGACCACTCGATGGCAGAAGCATTTGGCGCCTGGGGCACGCAGACGAACTACGGGAAGGAGTACGTGGGTCTCATCCGGTCGACCTTCGCCCTCGACGAGGAGGGGGCGGTCAGCCACGCCTGGTACAACGTGAAGGCGAAGGGCAATGTGGCGCGGGTTGGATCGGAAGTCCTGGAGTAGGCGTGACAGAAGAGGAACGGCACCCCAGCATCGAGGAGGTCTTCAATGCAAACCTCGACGCGTTGCTCCAGGAGCGTGACATTGAACACCGGGACCTCCTCGACCTGCTCGAGCAGGCCGGATACACGCCCGATACCCCGGCCACCGTCCTCCTCAACGACGCCGTTGCTATTGCTGCCGTGCTCGGCGTCTCACCCCTCCAGCTCCTGATCCCGGAGGCCGACTCAACCGACCTCACCCCGGCCATCGCAGCCGAGGCACGATCGCTCAGCCTGTGGCTGCGCGGATTGCGGCCGCTCCGCGAACAGGACTTCGCATCCTTTCACCGGCAAGCGGGCATCGACGACATAGACGCCGAGCTAGTGGCCGAGCACTGGGTCTGGAGCGAACGCGTGCGGACCGCCGCGCTGACCATCGCACTCAACGACGCCGTGGAGGCCGGTGATCTCGAGGCCGTCAAGCAACTAACGGTGATCGCCGCCAGCCACGTCAACCAGACGGCCCTCGAGCAGGCCGACCGCCGCGTCCCCCGGTCGGTGCGCAACGGGGAGCTCCAGGCTGCCATCACCCGTGCCACTCGTTTCCGACGCCAGAAAGTGTCGCGCAGGCCCACCGACTGATCGAAACCGACGAACCGGCTCGCGCCGGGCCATAATCGTCTCGTGAAAGTCACGCTCATCCCCGGCGACGGCATCGGTCCCGAGGTCTCTCGCGCCATGGTGCGGGTCGTCGACGCCGTCACCGATGGCGCCATCGAGTGGGAAGAGCAACTCGCCGGCAGCGCCGCGGTCGAAGCAGGGCACAGTCCACTCCCCGCCGCCACCATCCAGTCGATCCGACAGAATCGGGTGGGGATCAAGGGGCCACTCCAGACCCCGATCGGCGGTGGCTGGCGTTCGGTGAACGTATCGATCCGCCAGGCGCTCGATCTGTACGTCTCTCTCCGGCCGGTCAAATCGCTCCCCGGACCGAGCAAGTCGCGGTACAGCGACGTCGACGTGGTAGTCGTCAGGGAGAACACCGAGGGCCTCTACTCCGGCCGGGAGCACGAGGCCGTACCCGGAGTGGTCGAGGCGCTCAAGATCGTCACCCGCAAGGCGTCCGAGCGCATCGTCCGCTACGCCTTCGAGTACGCCCGTGCCAATGGTCGGCGCACGGTCACCGTCTCGCACAAAGAGTCGATCATGCCGTTGTCCGAAGGGCTCTTCCTCGAGACCGCCCGGGCGGTGGCGGAGGATTACCCGTTTACCGAGGTCGAGTACGTCGGGCTCGACAACCTCGTGATGGAGCTGGCCCTCGACCCCCATCAATTCGACACGATCGTGCTCGGAAACCTGGACGGCGACGTTGTCAGCGACATGTGTGCCGGTCTCGTCGGCGGCCTCGGAATGGTGCCCGGCGCCAACATCGGCAAGCGATACGCCCTCTTCGAGGCCGTACACGGGACCGCCCCCGACATCGCCGGGCGCGGCATCGCCAATCCACTCGCGTTGATCCTCTCGGCGGAGCTCATGCTTCGCCATGTCGGCGAACGGGCTGCCGCCAGGCGTCTCCGGTCCGGGGTGGAACGCCTGCTCACCGACGGCTCGGTTCTCACCGGCGACCTGGGCGGGACCGCCTCGACGAAAGAACTGACCGACGCGTTGCTGGAGGCGCTGTGAAGCACGAGATCGCCCTGATCGTCGGCGGCGGCATCAACCAGGAGATCACCCCCGAGGTGCTCCGGGTGATCGACGCCGCCGGCGTGACGATCGCGTGGAACCGGGTGGACGTCGACGCCCACGACTACGCCGCCGCCATCGCCCAGCTCCAGACTGCCGCCACGGCAGTCCGGAAATCCGGCCTCGCCCTCAAGACCCGGCTCCTAACTCCCCCGGGCGGCCCCACCGACGCCTCCAACAACCTCAATGTGGTGCTGCGACGCGAGCTCGGATTGTTCGCCGGCGTTCGAGCGGTCCGCAGCCTCCCCGGAGTCTCAATCCGATTCCCCGACCTCGACTTGCTCATCATTCGCGAGAACAGCGAGGACATCTACAAGGGCATCGAACACGAGATCGTCCCGGGCGTCATCGAATCGATCAAGGTCGTGACCCGGGCAGCCTCAGAGCGGATCGCCCGGTTTGCGTTCGAGACAGCCCTCTACCTGGAACGCGAGCATCTCACGTTCGTTCACAAAGCCAACATCATGAAGCAGTCCGACGGGCTGTTCCTGGGGGTGGTGCGGGAAGTCGCCGAGGAGTACCCGCAGATCCCGCTCCGGACGGTCATCGTCGACGCCGCCTGCATGCAGCTGGTGCTCGATCCGTACCAGTTCGATGTCCTGCTGATGGGCAATCTCTACGGCGATGTGCTGTCGAGCCTCTGTAACGGGATCACCGGCGGCATCTCATCGAGCCTCGGCATCGACATCGGCGACGAGGTCCGGATCTATGAGGCCGTTCACGGCGACGCCGCCGAGTTGGTGGGCAAGGGCGTCGCCAACCCCCTCCCTCTGCTCACCCCTGCCGTCGATCTCCTCCACTACATCGAAGAGAGCAAGGCCGCCAAACAGATCGCCGCCGCCATCGAGGCGGTGACCGTGGCAGGCGAGGTCGTAACCGCCGACCTGGGCGGGACCGCGACTACGGCGGAGATGACCAACGCGATTATTGAGGCGTTGTAGGCGCGGTGCGCGTTGCGCTCTGCGCCAGAATCACCGTCCGATTGCGTCTGGCGAACCGCGCATGGCGCACCGCGCATGGCGCACCGCGCTCCGCTAGGAGCCCGCTACTGACGCCGTACTCACTCTCGGATCGGCCGCCGCGTGGCGGGTTCCGTCATCGGCGATCCGGATGATCGAGACCGGGCCCCAGGCGCGCTGGGCGGGAACACTGATCGGAGCATGGCCGCGGGATCTGAGGCCATCGATGACGGTGGACGGCATCGTGTCCTCCACCTCGGGGAGTGAGGGAGTATCGGGCCCAAATGCATCGAGCGCCCAGCGGGGCATCGATTGGGCCTCAACCGGGTCCATGCCGAGGTAGAGCAGGTTGGCGGCCAACTGGGCGAGCAACTGGGGCTGGAGGTCGCCGCCCCGGCTACCAAGCAGCATGGATAGGTGTCCGTCCCGGGTCCAGAGCGACGGTGCCAATGTGTGAGCGGGCCGCCTCCCCGGGGCCAGCTCGTTGGGATGGCCCTCGGTGAGTGTGAACCCGGCTCCGCGGTTGTGGAGCCACACACCGGTGGCACCCGCCGAAATGCCGCTGCCGATGCCCCCGAAATTCGATTGCATGAATGACACGCCGGTGCCGGCATCGTCGATCGTGCAGAGATAGGCGGTTCCGCCCGGCAGCGGGAATGGTGACGGCCAACGGGCCGTCCCGCTCGTGATGGCAAAGGCTCGCTCGGCCAACCGCAGCGGGTGGAGAAGCTCGTCCACGGATGCGGTCATGTGCTCCGGATCGGCCAGATGAATGCCGCGGTCCCAGGCGGCCGACCGGTAGGCCTCGATCAGGAGATGATGGAAGTCCGGGTCATCGAAGGTGCGGGGCGCCCCGAGTTGCTCGAAGATCGCCAGAGTGGCCAGGGTGATGTAGCCCTGGCTGTTGGGCGGAATGGTCCAGGCGGTCTCGCCGAACACATCGAGTCGGGCGCCCGCCACCCAATCGGGTCGATTGCCCATCAGGTCGGGAGCCGTGACGGTGGCGCCGGTCGACTCGACGATGGCCTCGGCAACCGGGCCGGAGTAGAACGCCTCCCGTCCGTCCCGGGCAATCGCCTGCATCGTCTCGGTCAGGGCGGGACGAGTCACCACGGTGCCCTCCGCCGGAACTGCGCCGTCGGGGTAGAGCTCGAACGCTGAGGCCTGGCCGTCCAGCAGGTCGGCGATGGCCGCCAGGTTGAGGGCCATTTCCGCCGAGATGGGGAATCCGTCCTCGGCCAACCGAATGGCCGGAGCCAGAACCTCCCCGAGCGAACGCGTCCCGAATCGGTCGAGCAAGGCAATCCAACCGTCGACACAGCCCGGAACCGTCACAGTGGCCGGATGCCGGTACGGCATGTCGTCGTGCCCTTCAGCGCGCAGCGCCCTCACCGACACGCCGGCACCGGCCCGCCCACTGGCGTTGAGCACCGCAGGCACTTCGTCTCCCGGCCGGTGAATGAGGGCGAAGAGGTCTCCCCCGATCCCGCAATCGGT
>SHLN01000278.1 GCA_004283105.1 Acidimicrobiia bacterium | reverse complement strand
CCCCGGCGAATCGTCGACGTCCCCCTCGAGTACCGCGGCTTTGAGGTGGGAGAGGAGTTCTTGCTCGGCTACGGCCTCGACTACGGCGGCCGGTATCGGAACCTCCGGTCGCTGTGGGCCGTGCTCGACTTTGCCGAGTTCACCGCCGACCCCGAGGTGCTGCAGAGGGCCATTATGAGCGGTGATAGGGTGGCGTCGTGAGCCACGGAATCCCGATGGAGCTGGTGGGGGTCCGCATCGAACTCCCCACCAACCAGCCGATCGTGCTGCTACGCGAAGTCGATGGACCGCGCTATCTGCCGATCTGGATCGGGGCCACCGAAGCCACCGCCATCGCCTTTGCCCTCGAAGGCGTCGAGCCCCAGCGGCCGCTGACACACGACCTGTTGCGGGATGTCACCGTCGGCCTCGGCGCCCGGATCGACCGGGTGATTGTCAACGATCTCCGGGATGGGATCTACTACGCCGATCTAGTGCTGGCGGTTGAAGCAGGCGAGGTCGTCGTGTCGTCCCGTCCGTCCGACGCAATCGCCCTGGCCGCCCGCACCGATGCCAGCCTGTTTGCGACCCCGGAGGTGTTGGAGGAAGCCGGCGTGGAGATCAAGGACGATGAGGATGACGAGGCCGAGGTCGAACGCTTCCGGGAGTTCCTCGACAACGTGCAACCCGAGGATTTCACCGGCGGCTCGTGACCGCGCAGCAACGACTGACGGCCTCCGGCCTACTACTGCTGGTGCTGACCGTCGTCGGCACGCTTGGGTATGTCTTCATCGAAGGTGCTCCGGTATTCGACGCCTTCTACATGACGATCATCACGGTTTCGACCGTCGGCTTCGAAGAGGTCTTCGAGCTCTCCAGCGTGGGCAGGACCTGGAGCGTCGTCCTGGTTGTGCTGGGCGTCGGCCTGGTTTTCTACACTGCGACTGCCGCAATTGAAGTGGTCATTGCCAATCAGCCGAATCGAAGAAAGCGCGCCTTGGAACGGGAGATCGACAACCTTTCAAGCCACTACATCGTCTGTGGGTGGGGACGGGTCGGGCGTAATGCGTGGCAGCACATTGCCGACGAGGGCGAGTCGGTAGTCGTCATCGACAGCGACCCGGGCCGCTGTGAAGCAGCTACGGCGGCTGGAGCGCTCGTCGTGGAGGGTAACGCCACGAGCTACGAGACGCTCGAGAAGGCCGGCTTGGAACGGGCGGCCGGCCTGGTGGCATCCGTTGCCGACGACTCTGACAACCTCGTGATCGTGCTCTCGGCGCGCAGCGTGCGCCCCGACTTGCTGATCACCGCCCGGGCCAACGAGGGTGAGGCCGAGGAGAAACTGGTGCTGGCCGGAGCCGACCGGGTAGTGGCGCCGCCCAAGGTGGGGGGCCATCGGCTGGCCGCCCTCGTCCTGCATCGCGAGCTGGCCGATTTCGTCGACCTCGTCCACGGTGGCCGCACCGTCGAGTTCAAGGTGGAGGAATTCCTGATCGACGCCGGGTCGGCACTGGCGGGGGTGAGCCTGCGCGAGTCCCACATTCGGGGCCGCTCCGGGGCGATGATCTTTGCGGTCGAAGAGCCCGGCGGCGGGCTCATCGTCAACCCGGATCCCGATCTGGTGTTCCTGGCCGGTGCCACCGTTGTGGCCATCGGCACCGACCAGCAGCTGAGCCGGTTGCGGGAACTCGTCGGCTCGACGGTATGAGTTATCCACAGGTCCTGTTGACAAGTCGGTAGCCCGCCGGTAGATTCCACGGCTGGAATTACGACCGTGTAAGATACACGGCGAAGGAGGACCGGATGGGCGAGGACGGCTACAGAGCACCGCAGGTATGCAAGCTCGTTGACATCACGTACCGGCAGCTCGATTACTGGGCCCGCACCGACCTCATCAAGCCGTCCATTCAATCCGCCCAGGGGTCCGGTTCCCAACGCCGCTATTCCTTCACCGATATCGTGCAGCTCAAGGTGGTCAAGCGCCTGCTCGACGCCGGCATGAGCCTGAAGAAGATCCGCCAGGCGATCGACATCCTCGCCGCCCAGATGCAAACCGACAGCCCCCTCGCCGATGTCACCCTGCTCTCGGACGGCAACACCATTTACGCCGCCCACAACCCATCCGAGGTCGTCGACGTGTTCCAGCGCGGCCAGGGTGTGTTCGGCATCGCCGTCGGCCCCGTGCAGGACGAACTGCAGGGCCAGCTTCACGAACTCTTCCCCGAGTCAGAAGAGCAAGACAAAGGGGACGACACCACCCCGCCAAGGACCGCGGAGGCCACCTGAGAAAGACCCGAGACTCGGAAGCCGTACCTCCCTCTGAGACCGAACCCTTTGCCCATCACAGCGAACGCCAGTTCGCGCGGCTATTGGATTTCTACGGAATCGCCTGGGAGTACGAGCCGACCGCCTTCCCCATTGAGTTCGACGACGGCGGAGAACCGGTCAAATACTTCACCCCCGACTTCTACCTGCCGGAAGAAGACATGTACATAGAGATCACGACCATGAATCAACGGCTCGTGACCAAGAAGAACCGCAAGGTGCGCCGGCTCCGGGAAATCCACCCCGAAGTGCGCTGCAAGATCTTCTACCAGCGGGATTATTTGCACCTCCTCCTCAAATACGGTTTGGAGGAAGGCGACGGTGGCCTGCCGGCACCGACCCGCCTGCCCGGCCCGCCGCAGATCACCGATCTCGGGGAGCAACGCGGGGTAGGCTGACCGCTCGATGCCCGCTTCCCACCTCGACTCCCTCCATCGCGAACTGGGTGCCCGCTTCGTGGACTTCGGCGGCTGGTCCATGCCCGTGCAATACGAGGGGGTGCTGGCCGAGCACGGCGCCGTCCGCGAGACGGTCGGGGTCTTCGATGTGTCCCACCTCGGACGGGTGCGGGTGACCGGGCCCGGTGCCACCGACCTCATCGGGCGTCTGTTCTGCAACGACATCACCCGGATCGAGCCGGGACGGGCCCAGTACACGATGCTCCTCAACGACCGGGGTGGCGTAGTGGACGACATCATCGTCTGGTGGCTCGGCGAGGACGACCTCATCGTGGCACAGTGTTCTTCGTGCCATGAGGACATCCA
>SHLN01000277.1 GCA_004283105.1 Acidimicrobiia bacterium | reverse complement strand
GAGCGACGGTCATCCGGTCGAACCGAGTCCTCCGGCGATGGCGTTGACCGTCACGAGTAGCTCGTCGAGCAGCGAGTCGTCGTCGGGATCGGCTCGCCACTGCCCGATCAGGTCGATCTGACGCTCATGGAGGGGGCGCAGGGCAGGAGCTCGAAGCTCGAGTGTTCTGGCGATGTTGGGCCTGCGATCGCTCAGCCGACCGCCGTAGATCTCCTCGAGAATTTCCAGCGTGCGTTGCCGTTCCTCGAGAATCGAGGGGAGGAATTCACTGCGCAGCCCGTTCTCTCCGACGAGGCCCGCGTACATCTCCATGACCTCGGCGTCGGAGTTGGCAATGGCCGTTGCTGCGTTGCTGATGATGTAGTGGAGGGGCGCCCAGTCGAACACGTGGTCGAGCAAGTCCTGGAAGGTGGCGCCATCGGCACTGCGGAGCCCCTCCAGGGCACTCCCGAGACCGAACCAGCCGGACAGGAAGTAGCGGGACTGGCTCCAGGCAAAGACCCACGGGATGGCTCGCAGGTCGGCAAGGGTCGCCCGGCCGGTCCGTCGCGCCGGGCGGGAGCCGATGCTGCTGCGCTCGATGACATCCACCGGCGTCGCCAGTCGAAAGAACTCAACAAACCGATCTCGTTGGAGCAATCCTGCGTAGGCGGTTCGGCTGGCTGCAGCGAGGTCGTCCATGACGGGCTCCAGATGGTGGGGGATGGCACGGGCGGCCGGAGTCCCGATCGCGGAACCGGCTGCGCCGGCGAGCAGCAGTTCGAGGTGGTGCTCTGCGGTAATCCGATTGGCGTACTTCTGGGAGATCGTCTCGCCTTGCTCAGTGAGCCGGAGTGATCCCGACATCGAGCCGGGCGGCAATGCCCGGAGAAAGCGGTGGGTTGGACCCGCTCCCCTGCTAATCGTGCCGCCCCGACCGTGGAAGAACCGGATCGCAACGCCTTCCGCTTCGCCCACGCCGGCGAGCGCCTCTTGCGCGCGATAGAGGCCCCACAGGCTGGCCAGGATGCCACCGTCCTTGTTGCTGTCGCTGTAGCCGATCATGACCTGCTGGCTAGGAGAGGCCCCATCGCCGGTCAGAGCCTCGAGCGTGCGGCCGGTGACCGGGTGCTGCAGGAAGGTGCGAAGGATGCCGGGACCGGCCTCCAGATCGTCGATCGTCTCAAAGAGAGGAACCACCGGGAGCAAACACCGGAGCTCGCCGCGTTCGATCGTTGCCAGGCCGGCTTCCTTGGCGAGCAGATACACCGCCAGGAGATCCGACACGCTTCGGGTCATGGACACGATGAGACTGCCGAGGCCCTCCGGGCCCCGCTCGTCGATGTGGGCCCGGACCACTCGATAGCACGCCAGCACCGCCTTGGCTTCGTCGCCGAGTTCGGCGTCGGGCCGCGCCAACGGGCGCGGAGATTGGAGCTCGGTCGCCAGCAGCTCGAGACGTGACGCCTCGTCCCACTCACCGAACGACTCGCCGTCCGGGACCCGGGCGGCGGCGAGAAGCTGGCCGACGGCGAGATCGTGGAACCGGCTGTTCTGACGGATGTCGAGCCGGGCAAGGTGGAACCCGAAGGTCTCTGCCAACCGGATTGCCGGCTCGAGATCGTGGTGGGCCAGTCGGTCCGCCCCGACCTCCACCAGCCAATCGTGGAGGAGCGTGAGGTCGGCGACGAGTTCGGAGGCCGTGCGGTAGGGGTTGGAGGCAGGACCACCCGGAAGACGGGCCCGCATGAGGTTCACACACTGTCGAAACGACTCCTCGGGGTTGCGCTCGATCGCCCGACGCCCGGCACCCCCGGCGGCCTCGGCCGATGCGCTGAGCCAATCCGAAAGGGCGGATGGCACATCGACGAGTCGATCGGAGAGACTCAGTCCCACCGTCAACGTTTGCAGGGATCCATCGATCAACTCGACGGCGTTGCGATGCAGCTCACCGAGGGTGCGGCGAGTGACGTCGGCGGTCACGAACGGGTGACCGTCGCGGTCGCCACCCACCCAGGTACCGAACGAAAGCCGGGGAAGGCGGCCGTGGTCGAGGAGCATCGGATCGAAGCCGGCTGCCTGCCATCCCGACCGGAGCCGGGCATCAACCCGGGGAATGGCCTCCGGGAAGACCCGGAGGAGATAGTGCACGACGTTGCGAAGCTCATCCGCCACCCCGGGTCGCTCCAGGAAGATATCTCCCGTCCGCCAGAGCCGCTCGAGATCTGCCTTGACATCTTCCCGGATGAGGTCCCGCTCGGCGGGAGTCCACATCTGGTTCTCGCCGGCGACGAGATGCAGATACAGGGCACGGTGCTGCTCGAGCACTGTCGCGCGTTTGGCCTCGGTGGGATGGGCAGTGAGGACCGGTTCCACCTCGACCCCGGCCAGGGCACCGGCGATGGCCGAGGGAGTGTGACCGGCCGCCGACAGGTCTGAGAGCGTGCGGCCCCACAGGCCCGACACGGCGTCGAGGCCCTGCTGGTTCTCGAGATCACGACGATGCTGCGCCGACGCGTTCTCCTCGGCCAGAGTGGCGAGGCGGAACGCAATCGACAGTGCCTGCGTGAGCCGACGCTGATCGACGCTGGCCGTTCTCCCCGTCTCGCTTCCTGCCCCTCTCCACGGCAGAGCCGCCGCCACGTCTCCGGCACCGAGCTCTTCGAGGACCTCGGAAAAGGCGTCGAGCAGGAAGGCGAAGTCGGCGTCCACCTTGGCGGAGTCGAGATTCATCGGAGCCGGGATCTGGGGCATCCGTGGACTCTAGGGTGAGACGGCAAACCCCCGGCTTCGCCCGCAGCTACCCGAGTAGTTCGGCGATCCGGCTCTTCGGTCTTCCGATGATCGCTTTGGCGCCCTTCACCAGCACCGGGCGCTGCATGAGCGCTTTGTGCTGCAGGATGATGTCAACCACGGCTTCCGGATTGCCAACGAAGTCGTCCGGATTCAGCCCGAGCTTCTTGAACTTCGAGTCTTTCCGGACCAGGTCCTCCACCGGGTCTTCCAGGATGGAGACGATGTGTTCCAGCGTTGCGCGATCGGGCGGATCCTTCATGTAGAGGACCGTGTCGTGCTCGACTCCCAACTCCCCGGCGACCGCCA
>SHLN01000070.1 GCA_004283105.1 Acidimicrobiia bacterium | reverse complement strand
CTCTTGGACTGGCGCCTCCGGAGCTGCGGGTACAGGCTCGACCGCCGACGGCTCGGAAGCCGGTTCTTCTGCCGGTGACCGGTGACCGGTGACCGGTGACTCGGTTGCCGCAGTAGCGGCAACCGACCCGGTATCCGCGATCCGCAGCGTCCGCTGGGAGACTTCTAGGACAGGCGTCGTTGTGCCGCTCACTCGCTCGAGCCAGGCATCAAAACGGCTGCGGTCGAAGATGCGGTACTCGTGGCCGAGCTCGTGCGGTTCTGCCCGGCGGCCCGTGGGCGGTTCTACACGCCGGATCAACGACAGGCTCACCTGCGACCCGAACCCGGCCCCGAGACGCAGGGCGTACTCCACCGGGTAGGCGCCACCGGCCGACAGGTTGAGGAATCCGAGTTCGGGGTCGGGCTCCTTGAGATTGGGAACCGGAGGGACCAGACCGGTCTCGAGCGACTTGATGGCCACGACGTCTTCGATTCCGGTCCCCATGGCGTGACCGGTATAGCCCTTCGTGTTCGCCACCACGATGTCGTCGGCATGCTCTCTGAACGTGAACCGCAAGGCGTCGACCTCGGCCTGGGCGCTTCCACCCCTGGCGGGCGTGTACGTTTCATGGGACACGAACACGGTCTGACCGGCGATGGCTCCGCGCTCGATCCCCCACCGCTCCTCGGCCTGGGCGACGACTTTGTCCATGAGGTGCCGAATGTGCTCGACGTCCAGCCGGGTGCCGTGGAAGGCGCTGTTGGCGGTCACGGTGCTGAGAACCTCACAAATCGGCGCGAGGCCGCGCTCCCGGGCAGCGTCGGCACGTTCCACGACGATGGCGGCGGCCCCCATCCCGAGCACGAGGCCGTGCCGTCGGCGATCGAACGGGATGACGGCGTCTTCCACGAGCTCATCGGTGGCAGCAGCCCCGGACGCCAGGAAGCCGGAGCCGACCCACGGAAGCAGCGTATCGGAGGTCACGTCGTCGGCGGTGATGATGATGGCCCGGGCACAGCGGCCGGTCCTGATCCAATCCTCTGCGAGCGCCACTGCCTGGGTGGTCGAGGCACAGGCCGAATTGATCTGCGTGTTTGGACCGCGAGCACCGATGTACTCGGCGAACTGCGAATGCCCCATGCTGAGGGCCCGGAACAGGAACCGCCGATCGAAGCGATACGGCGCCGATTCGCGTTGGAGCTCGAGCTCACCGATGTGCTCGTCGAGTTCCGCGATCAGATCGGTGTCGTTGTTTGCTTCAGCCCGCGCCTTCAGGTTTCGAAGATCATCGAGCCGCCGCCCGCGCTCGCGGTCGCTGTAGTAGCGGTCGAGCTCATCCATGAGCGCATCGGCGCCGGGGAACGCCGAACCGAAGATCACTGCCGTGTCGTCTCGCAACTCGGCCGGCAGCATCCACCGGTCCGGCAGCTGCGATCCCGTGGTAGTGGTCTTGTAGTTCTGCACGAGCGGAATTCCCGCATCGCGCAACGCATCGAGCCCGGCTCCGATCGCCAGCTGGGTGACGATGTCGAGGGCGCCGATGCGATCTTCGGGATACCCGAACTCCTCAGCAAGATCGAACGCGCCCTTGCGACCGGCCAGCTTGATGACGTCGGCCACGCTGTCGATGGTCTCGAACGAGGCGCCGTTCTCGCCCTTTACGAGCCGGGTGATGGACTTGTTTGCCATCTCATCGCGAAACCGGCCGGGAATGGAATCGACGAAGACCTGGCCCTCGAGGATGTGCCCGAGGTTGTCGTCGTCAAAGACGTGCTGCGTCCCCGGCAACCCGAGGGCTGCTCCGGTGATGACCACGGGCTCGTCGCCGAGCGGTTGCCGTCCCGGAGCGGTTTGCGGCGCCGAGCCGGTCCCCCGATAGAGCTCGTACCCGCGGTCGAGGAAATCTGCGAACAATCGGCCGAGGTCGCGGAGAGTGTCGTCGCTGGATACGGTGCCCGCCGTCGCCGGGGGAGGCGCCGTCACGGACGGTGCCGGCTTCTCCGGAGCGGTCCCAACACCGAGCCCGGCCGCGTAGAGGCCACACAGTGCCTGGTTGAACGAGACCGGCCCGCCCGGTTTCGGATGGTTGCTGTAGAGAGAGACGACGTCGTCGTGCTCACCGAGGACATCCTCGACGAAGCCGGCCAGGGCCTTCTTCGGTCCTACCTCCACAAACACGCGGGCTCCGGCCTCGTAGAGAGAACGAAGACCATCGACGAATTGGACCGGCGAGGCCACCTGTCGACCGAGGATGTCGATCATCTGAGGCACAACGTTTGGCCCAACCGGATAGAACTCACCCGACAGGTTGGCGACCACGGGAATCGCCGGCGTCCGGAGATCGAGCCGCGCCAGGACGTCGCGTAGCGGCTCGGAAGCGGGAGCCACGATCTCGGTGTGAAACGCATGGCTCACCGGCAAGGGGATCACCTGCATGCCTGCCTCGAGCATGGCCAACCCGGCCGCCACCACGGCCTCCGAAGCACCTCCTACCACTGCCTGGTTGTTCGAGTTGTTGTTGGCGACAACGACGTAGCCGTCGGTCTCATCGACGATGCGCTGGATCTCGCTCAACGGTCCGAACACGGCCGACATCTGCCCGTTGTCCTCGATGGTGAGCGACGCCATCTCGCGGCCCCGGGCACTGACCGCCTCCAGCGCCTGGTCGAAGGGCATGGCCCCGGCTGCAACCAGGGCACCGTACTCACCGAGCGAGTGGCCCATCACCATGTCCGGCTGCACACCGTAGGAGGCCAGCATCTCGGTGAGGGCCGCGTCGGTGGCCAGCACCGCCGGCTGGGTGATCTCCGTTTGCAGCAGGTCCATCTCGGCGGCGGCTACGGCTCCCTTGTCATCGGAGTCGACGAAGATGTAGCTGGTGAGGGTGCGACCGTCGAGCAGGGGGGTCATCACTTCGTCGGCTTGCTGAAAGACCCGTTCCACGATCGGGTCCTCCTCGACGAGGTCGCGCATCATGTTGACGTACTGCGATCCCTGGCCGGTGTAGAGGAAGGCTACGAGCGGCGCTTCGCCCTGCCCCAGGAAGATGCCCTGGTTGGCAAGGGCCTTCCACATGACCGGTTGCCCGGCGTCGAGCGCCTTGAGGGCCTTCTCGGCCTTGGCCGCCAGTTCGGCGGCGTCTCCGTAGTCGACGGCGACGCGAACGGCGGCCCGGAGGTCGGCTTCGGCCGGTGGAGCCACCGGAGGGGCGTTGCCCGCCAGAGCGTCGGCGTGCACCGTCTGAAGACGGTCGCGCACCTCGGCTTGAGTGGCGGCGCCGACGACGAGCGCCCCCCGCAGTGGGACCTTGGGGGTGACCTCGTCCCGGGTGGGGGCCACAGGCATCCTGCTGGCCGTGTGGGAACGCCGCTCCGTCTTGATTCGGCCGGGGACGTACTCCTCGAGCACAGCGTGGAAGTTGGTGCCGCCGAATCCGAACGCACTCGCCCCGGCCCGGCGGATCTCCTTGCCGTTCGGCTCCCAGCCCGAGAGCTCCGTGGCGACGTAGAACGGAGAGCTCTCCCAATCGGCGTTCGGATTGGGCCGCTCGAAGTTGATGCTGGGCGGAATGACCTTGTCGCGCAGCGCCAGCACCGTCTTGAGGATCCCGGCGGCGCCCGCCCCAGCCTTCAGATGTCCGATGTTCGACTTGACCGAGCCAAGAGGAACAGACTTGGGTGCCAGCCCGAAGTCGGCAAAGACCCGGTTGAGGCTCTCGAGTTCCACCACGTCACCCACCCGGGTCGACGTCCCGTGACCTTCCAACAGGCCGACCGAAGCCGGATCGACCCCGGCGTGCATCCAGGCCCGCCTGACGGCCAGCTGTTGTCCGATGGGGTTGGGAGCGGTGATTCCCTTGCCCTTGCCGTCGCTGGCGCCGCCCAGGCCGCGGATCACGGCGTGGATCGCGTCGCCATCGCGTTCGGCATCTTCCAGGCGCTTGAGCAAGAACACTGCCGAGCCCTCCCCCATGACAAATCCGTCGGCACCATCCGCGTATGGCCGGGTGCCGGTGGCCGACAGCGCCCCGATCTTGCAGAACTTGATGAACGAGGATGCGCTCATGTTGGCGTCGATGCCGCCGGTGATCACCGCGTCGTAGTCGTACTCCTCGAGACCCTCGATCGCCGAGCTCATCGCCGCCATCGCCGAGGCACAGGCGGCATCGACGATGTAATTGGGCCCGTGGAAGTCGAAGAGGTTGGCCACCCGCCCGGCAATGATGTTGCCGAGCTCCCCGGGCATCGTGTCCTCGGTCACGCCAGGGAAGCGCTGCGCCATCCCGGCCTGAAGCTCTTCGGTGATGGCCTGTTGGGTATCGCCCGGGAGGGCGGCAAACGCCGGCGAATGTGCGAGCTGTTCGGCGTATTCGGGGAACATGAGACGCAGCGTCGTCATGTAATGCTGGTCCCCGGCCATGGCGTTGCCGAGAATGACGGCAGTGCGGTCGGGATTGAGCGAGCGGTCGGGGTAGCCGAAGTCGGCCAGTGCTTCCCGGGTCGCCATGATCGCCCACTTCTGGGTGCGATCCATCGCCTCCCCCACCTTCGGAGGGATGGGGAGTTTCCAGGCGAACGGATCCCAATCGAAGTCCCGCACCCATCCGCCGATCTTGGAATAGGTCTTCTCGGGGGCGTTCGGGTCGGGATCGAAGTAGAGATCGGGGTCCCAGCGGTCCCGGGGTGTCTCCGAGATGCTGTAGCGCCCGGATTTGATGTTCTCCCAGAACGTCGGCACATCGGGAGCATCCGGCAGCACGGCCCCGATGCCCACCACTGCGATGGCCTTGTGAACCACGTCCTCCATCACTTCACCCCTTCGTGTCTATTCAGGCCCATCGACTCTTCACGGGCGGATGTCCGCATAGAGGGCATCCGCCACCAGCTGCATGTCATCGAGAAGCCCCCGCTGCGATCGCTGCACCGCCTCCAAACCGACCGCCTTGGACAGCGTCATCGCTTCCTCGTCGGAGAACTGACCGGCGCCGATCACCCAGCGCAGGCCTACCTCGCCTGCCTGGTAGGCGGCGTCGCGGGCGAATGCCCGGCTGATCGCGGCAATGGCTTCGGCGTCGAATCTCGGGTCGGTCTTGGCAGGGGCCGTTCCCTCGGCAATAGCGATGGCCCGTTCGACCAGTGCGCCGGCGCATTCGACGTAGGCGATGATCTCGCCGAACCGGAACAACAGATGCTGGTTGCGGGTCAGCCGGCTCACCCGGGCCGCTTCGAGCACCTCGGCCAGCGCGTGGAAGGCAAGCGCCGTGACGTCGGCGCCCACGTCGCCGCGCCTGGCATGGAGCGCCTCCAAGGCTTCGGCGCGATCGTGGTAGTAGCCGCCCCTTGACTTCAGGTGCTCCTGCCAGCGATCCCGGGCAATCGTCATCTCCATGATCTCGGACGTACCTTCGTAGATGGTGGTGATGCGGACGTCCCGCTTGATCTTCTCGACCATGTATTCCTTGGTGTAGCCGTACCCACCAAGGGCCTGGATGGCGTCGTCGGCGGCGGCGTTGCCCGCCACCGTCGCCATGTATTTGGCGATGGCTCCTTCGGTGTTGAACAGGCCCTCTTCCTCGTTGATGCGCCGGGCCGTGTCCTCGATGTAGGCCCGGGCTGCTTCCAGCCGGAGGACGTGGGGCACGATGAGCTTGTGGGTGTAGCCCTGCTTGCTCGAGAGCGGCCCACCCGCCTGAATCCGGCCCATCGAGTACTCGGCGGCCCGCTCGAGGGCCGCCCACCCCGCTCCTAGCCCGAAGGCGGCCACCATCACCCGCGTGTAGCCGAACACCATCTGCGCTTGCATGAGGCCCTGGCCTTCGACGCCGCCCACGACCCGGTCGACGCCTACCTCGACATCGTCGAGTGACAGGGCGGCCGTATTGGAGAGGCGGATGCCGTGCTTGTCCTCCGGCTTGCCCTGCGTGAAGCCATCGGCACCACGGTCGACGATGAACCAGGTCGGGCCGCCCGGAGCGTTGGCAAGGATCGTGTACAGATCGGCGAAGCCTCCGTTTGAGATCCATTGCTTGTTGCCGCTGATCTTGTAACCGACGATCTCGTCGCCTTCGGTCACGTGAACGGCTTTCGTCTTGAGTGAGCCCAGGTCGCTGCCGGCTTCGGGCTCGGTGGCACCGTAGGCCATGAGCAGGCCCTCTTCGGCGACACGGGTCATCCAGTGCTTCACCTGCTCGTCGGTCCCCCCAAAGATGATCGGGTCGGCTCCGAGGAAGGTGGCGAGCACACCGGTGGCGACCCCGACATCGATTCGCGCCATTTGCTCACACACGCGGTAGACATCCATCGCGTCACCGCCCATTCCCCCGTATTCCTCGGCGATGAAGAGCAGCTGCACCCCGAGTTCGGAGCCCATCTCGCGCACCGTTTGCTCGGGGAACTCGTCTCTCTCGTCCAGTTCGAGCAGGGTGGCGTCGGAGAGCTTCTGGGACGCGAACTCGTCGATCGCGCCGAGGATCATCTCGAGCGTTTCCCTATCGAGCCCGCCAGGCATAGGCCCCTCCTCCACAGTCAGCTGGCCAACACAATAAACAGCTCCGGGGCAGCCTGCAGGGGCGATTGAGACAATCTTTCGTAATTCGGCGATGGACGATCGAGGGCGTGATCGGCAGGAAATAGCGCCCGTGCCACCGACTCTCACCACGCAGTGGCCATGCGGAGTTCTGCCGGGTGGACGGGCCTGACCGGAAGTTCGGGAGCTCAAAGACCGGCAACGCCTTCCTGGCGGCGTACCGGGCCTATCTCGAAACGGCTCCGGACTGAATCCACCGTCGCCTAGACGCCGAGACCTACCCGTTCATTGAACTGCTCGATGAGATCGTCGATCGGGTCGGCCATCGTCTGGATGGAGGTCCAGTAGTCCTCGTCGTACCACTGGGCCTGGATTTCCTCGAAAGTCTTGCCCTGCTGCTCCACCCACGTGTAGTACTTGAGGTTGTGGATCCGCTTGCGGTCCCAGTATCCGAGCTCCTGCACGTGGTCGAGGCCGGTCCCGAGCATGTAGCGATGGAATGCGGCGGAGGCATCGAGTGATGTGAATTCGCCCCGCTCGTCGTTGAGTTCGACGAGGCGGCTGTTGTACATCTCCATGGAATCGGTTCCGATGGTGACGAGCACATCGTTCGAGCCCATCTCGTAGTGCTTGGCCAGCTTGATGGTGGCGAGCATGTTGCCGATGCAGGAGATGCCGAACAGAGACAGCTGTTCGACGAGATCAGGCTTGATGCCCTGATCGACCAGATAGGCCTTGCCGGCCGGTTCGTTGAACAGACGGGTAAGGGCAATGGTCGCCTCATCGTCGAGGCCGATCGCCATATCGGTGTTCTTGACGTTGTGTACCCATGGGATGTGCTTGTCGCCGATGCCCTCGATGCGATGCTCGCCGAATCCGTTGTAGAGGATGGTGGGGCACTGGATCGCTTCGGCGGCACCGATGACGCTGTCCGGGTAGTGCTGCTTGAGGTAGTCGCCGGAGGCGATGGTGCCGGCCGACCCGGTGGCCAGGGCGGTGCCCCGGAAGCGCTGGCCCGGCTGTAGCTCGGCTTCGATGACCTCTTGCATGGCGGGACCGGTTACCGAGTAGTGCCACAGGTAGTTTCCAAACTCGTCGAACTGGTTGAAGATGACGAGGTCCTCACCGGACGCGCGGAGCTCGTTGCACTTGTCGAAGATCTCCTTGACGTTGGACTCCGAGCCGGGCGTCTTGATGATCTCGCCGGCCACGCTTTCGAGCCAGTGGAAGCGCTCCGCCGACATGCCTTCGGGGAGGATGGCCACAGATTCGCATCCGAGCAGGTTCGAGTCGTAGGCGCCGCCCCGGCAGTAGTTGCCGGTGGAGGGCCAGACCGCCTTCTGAGTAGCCGGATCGAACTGGCCGGTGACGAGCCGGGGAACAAGGCACCCGAAGGCCGCGCCGACCTTGTGAGCGCCGGTCGGGAACCACTTCCCCACGAGGATGAAGATCCGGGCCGACACGCCGGTCAGCTCAGACGGGAGCTCGAGATAGTTGACCCCGCCAAAGCCGCCCCCGTGCGGCGTTGGCTCGTTGTGCCAGGTGATGCGGAACAGATTGAGCGGGTCGAGATCCCACAGACCGACATCGCCGAGTTGCGCTGTGATCGAATCCGGGATGAGCGAGGGATCGCGCATCATCTTGAAGGTTGGAATGCGGATCGACTTATCGCGGGCGACCATGGCCGCTGACTCCAGCTTCTCCTCGTGGACGGTGAGATCGATCATCAGGTTCCCTTCAGTTTCTAAGTTGTTCCGGCCGGGCAGTGCCGAGGCTAGGCGGCGTCTGGCCCGGCTATTCCAGAGCGTCTTTCAATGAGTCCAAGGTGGGCAGGATGTGCATCGGCTCGGTGCCGACGGCGGTGACCGCCTTCATGGCCGAAGCGATGTCCTTGAGGCCGTTGCCGGTCGATAGAACGACGACCCGATCGGCGGCACCAACCAGGTCTCGATCGACCGCGGCAATGAGCCCGGCGTAGGCGGCCGCGCCGGCCGGTTCGGCAAAGACACCAGAACCGCGGGCCATGATCGGAATCGCTTCCAGAATCTCCTCATCGGTTACGCGCACGTAGGCGCCGCCGGTCTCCTTCACCGCAGCCATGGCCTTGATACGGTCCCGGGGCAGGTCGGCGCTGATCGAGTCGGCGACCGTATCGGCCGGGATGGGTGCCTTGGTGAGCACGTCCTCGCCCGACTCGAATGCCTGCACGAGATAGTCGCTCCCGGCCGACTGGATGCCGTAGATGCGGGGCACACGATCGATCCATCCGAGCGCCGAAGCGTCCTTCATGGCTTTGTGTACGCCGCCAATGATCGATCCGTCTCCGACGCTCACGAAGATGGCGTCGGGTGCCTCCCACCCGAGTTGCTCGAGAATCTCGAGCCCGGCGGTCTTCTTGCCTTCGGTCATGTAGGGGTTGAAGCCGGTGTTGCGGTTATACCAGCCGAACTCGGCGGCCGCTTCCATGCAGAGGTCGAAGGCCGCGTCGTAGTTGCCCTTGACCAGCGCGACCGTGGAGCCGTACGCAAGCAATTGGGTCACCTTGGCCTCCGGAGCGGATTCGGGCACGAAGATGACGTTCTTCTGCCCGATGCTGGCCGCCAGTCCACTGAGAGCGGCAGCCGCGTTGCCGGTGCTGGCGGTGGTGACCACCTCGGCACCCCGTTCCCGAGCCTTGACGAGCGCCATGGCGCTCGCCCGGTCCTTCAGCGAAGCCGTCGGCTGACGCCCCTCGTCCTTGACCCACAGCCGGGCAATTCCCAGGGCGGCGGCCAACCGGGGCGCATCGTACGTCGGGGTCCACCCCACCGTCAGCGGCGGGACCGCCGCGTCGGGCTCCACCGGCATGAGCGGGCGGTACCGCCACATGGTTGTGTCGTGACTCTCGGCCAGCGACTCGCGGCTGATGCGGCTTCCGACCATCTCATAGTCGTAGCGGACGTCGAGGATGCCCTCGTTGCCCGCTCCCACGTCTGGATGCTTGGGGCAGACGTACCCGGCCTCGGCGGCCGGGTACGACGTCCCACAGATCACACAGACCAGGCCGATGACATGGTCGGTCACGGAACGATCCGGGTCCCGGTCTCACCGTTCATTGCCCGCATGATGTTCTCGGGATTGGTGATGAGCGCCTCTTTGCCTCCGGCTTCGAGGAACTGCACCACGGCCCGCATCTTCGGCGCCATCGAGCCTTCGGCGAAGTGGCCGCCCTCCTCGAGGTACTGCTTGACCTCGGCGAGGGTGAAGCGATCAACGTCCTCCTGGTCGGGCGTGCCGAACCGAAGCGCCACCTTCTCCACCGCCGTGGAGATGATGAGCAGGTCCGCGTCGATCTCGTTGGCGAGCACCGCCGTGGCGACGTCCTTGTCGATCACCGCCGCCACGCCGCGCAAGTCGCCGTTCTCGTCGGCCACGACGGGAATGCCGCCACCGCCGACACAGATGACTACGACGCCCGCGTCGATGAGCTGGCGGATCACGTCGATCTCCACGATGCGCTTGGGCTGTGGGGAGGCAACCACGCGTCGCCACCCGCGACCGGCATCCTCGACCACGACCCAGCCTTCCTCGTCGCGGCGCTTCTTGGCCTCCGCCTCGTCGAGGAAGGTACCGATCGGCTTGGACGGGTTGATCATGGCCGGATCGTCGGCTGCAACCTCCACCTGGGTGACGACGGTGGCGACAGACTTGTCGATCCCCATCGCCCGGAAGTCGTTGACCAGGTTCTGCTGGAGCGCGTACCCGATCGCACCCTGCGTATCGGCGCCTGCCACGTCCATCGGCACCTCGTGCAGCTCGCCCCGGGAGAGCTCGGAGCGGCGCATGATGAATCCGACCTGGGGGCCGTTGCCATGCGAGATGGCGACGTCCCATCCGGCGGCGATGAGATCGGCAATGTGCTGATCGGTCTCCCCCGCTGCCACGTACTGATCTTCGATTGACTGGTGCTGTTTGTCCTTGATCAGCGAGTTACCGCCGATCGCTATGACGGCTAGCGGCATCGTCTACTCCAACACGCCGAACACGCTGGCGAGCAACGCCATGCGCATGACGACGCCGTTGTAGGCCTCCTGCCAGTACCGGGCGTGGCGGGTGTTGTCGACTTCCGGCAACAGTTCGTCCATGCGAGGCAGGGAGTGCAACACGATCGAATCGCCCTTCGCCTTCTTCATCACTTCGCGAGTGATCTGGTAGGCGGCGGGGGTCAGGCTGTACTCGTCCTGCTTCTCCTGGCGGCTCTGGGTGTAGTCGGGCTGGACCACCGGCTCCATGTAGATGACGTCGGCGTCGGCAATGACGTCATCGATGTGATCGACGATGCGCCAGTTGGTGCCCTTCTCGTCGAGCTCGGCGAGGAACTCCTCAGTCGGCGACATGTCTTCGGGAGCGAGGATCACCATCTCGGCGTCGAATTGCGAGAGGGCGTACCCGATCGAGTGCATGGTGCGCATGCGGTGGTCGCCGATGCATACGAACGTCTTGCCGTCGACGCTGCCCATCTCGGACTGCACGGTGTAGAGGTCGGTGAGGA
>SHLN01000069.1 GCA_004283105.1 Acidimicrobiia bacterium | reverse complement strand
GCGTTCCGGGCGGTCGCTCGCCAGTACTTCCGATACGGCTGGGGCAAGGCGGACATGCTCTATGCGAACCGGACCCTCCCGAGCCTCCGTCCCCTCGCTCCGCTCGGATTGCTCCTCGGATTGCTCGGGACCGCCGCCCTCGGAACCATCGCCGGCATCTGGTGGCCGTCGCTGGCCCTGCTGGCAGCCTGGGGGCTCGTGCTCCTGTGGGTGGGAGTTCGGGCCGGGGACGGACCCTTGCACCGCCTCCGCACGATGGCGGTCACCGCCACCATGCAACTGTCGTTCGGGGCAGGGCTCGCCGGCGGGGTGGCCCGGGGACCGGGGTCGCGCCGTCACCTTCAGTCGTGAGGGGTGTGGTACCAGCCGCGCACCCGGGCACTCATGAACCGGACCGGCAGCCACAGCAGCCCGAAGACCACGAGGAGCGGGTAGCGCCATAGATAGCGACCGGGCACCCGATCCCGCATCAGGAAGAGAAGCGGAGCGGCTATCTGAACGATGACGATGATCGCCCACACCCACCACGGCCAGAGTTGGTCCCAGAACCATGCCGCCACGGCCAGGATTCCGGAAACACCCACCATGAAGGAGCGGCCCGGCTGGCTTTGCCGGATCACAACGTCCACCGGACCCCACGACCTCTTGCGCACTGCCTCCCTGAGGAGCTTGGAGCGGTACGTCCGCGCCACCGATCGCTTCCCGGACATCCAGCGAGCTCGCTGGCGCATCGCGACGCCCATCGAGGCAGGTTTCTGGTCGTAGACCCGCACGCCGTGCAACCAGGCGATCCTGCGGTCGGAGAGGACGAGCCGCGCCACCTGTTCGGAGTCTTCAGTGAGGGCGCCCGATTCGTACTCGAGCACCCACGATGCCGTTGGAGCGAAGGCCGTGCCTGTGCCGCCGAGGTCGGGAGCCCAGCCGAGGTTGTGGCGGGCCAGCTGGACCATTCGATTGCTCGCCCAGTAGCTCAGCGCCGAAGCGGTCGTCAACCAGGACGCGTCCGGGTTCGAGGTGTCAACATACGCCTGGGCGGCATCGAAGCCGTTGTCGAGTGCATCCGCCACGCCGGTCAGGAATGTCTCATCGAGCCGGTTGTCGGCATCGAGCACGACGATTGACTCGTCGATCGCCAGAGGCCAATGCTCCAGATACCAGGCAAGGGCCGCCCCTTTGCCATCGGCCCCATCGGTACGTTCCACCACCTCGATACTGCCGGCCGCAGCCACTGTGTCGTCGGTGCACCGATCCGCCAGCACGACGACACGGACGTGCTGAGCGGGATAGTCCTGGTCGGCGAGATCGGCCAGCAACCGGCCGATCACCGCCCCTTCGTTGTGGGCCGGTATCACGATCCTGAGCAGGCGCCGCCTCGTCCCCCGTCGGATGGCGGCCTGGTCGCGCAGGCCCCAGGCGGCAACTACCAGGTTGTATCCGGCCAGGACGACAACGAGTGCCTGTGAAACGAGCAGGAGAATGCGTAACATCGCAGCCGCAGGCTACCCGGACCATTTCATGGCAGACCCACACAGCATCGTCGTCGCGCTCGGCACACGACCCGAGATCATCAAGCTGGCGCCCATTATTCGCCGGCTCGGCGACCGCGCCAGGGTGGTCCACACCGGCCAGCACTACGACGAAGGCCTTTCCAAAGTGTTCTTCGACGCGTTCGGACTGGCCGAGCCCACCCATCGACTCGCCATCGGCGGCGAAACCCGGGCAACGCAGATCGGCGAGGCCACCAGGCGAATCGGCGAACATCTCACTGATGAGCCGGCGGCGGCCGTCGTTGCTCAGGGCGACACGAACACGACGGTGGGGGCGGCGCTGGCCGCCAACGCCACGAACACCCCGCTCGTCCACATCGAGGCCGGGCTCCGATCGTTCGACCGGGCCATGCCCGAAGAGCACAACCGGGTGGTCACCGATGTTCTCTCCGACCTGTGCTGCGCCCCCACCAACGTGAGCCGCGCCAATCTGCTCGAGTCCGGCATCCCTGCCGACCGCATCGCCGTGACCGGCAATACCGTGGTCGAAGCCGTCCACACCCTGCTCCCGACCGAGCGCGCTCCGTACCTGGATCGGCACGGCGTCACACCCGCCGGGTTTCTGCTCGCCACCTTCCACCGGCCGGAGAATGTGGACGACCCGGACACGCTCTCGGTCATCCTGGAGGAGCTGGCGGCGCTCGATACCCCGACCATCCTGCCGATGCATCCGCGTACGAGAGCCCGTATTGAATCGTTCGGCCTCGGCGAGCTGCTCGACCGGCTCCAGGTGGTCGAACCCGTCGGTTTTCAGGAATTCCTTGCCCTGTCTGCCGAGTGCGCAGTACTTGTAAGCGACTCGGGCGGGGTGCAAGAAGAAGTGAGCGTCCTCAAGCGCCCGGTACTCGTCGTGCGTCGCTCGACGGAGCGGCCTGAGGTGCTCGGCACGTTTGCCGAGCGCGTCCTGCCGGGGCACGACATCGGCCGGGTCGTGGGTGGCTGGTTGGCCGACCTGCCCGCCCTGCACGAGCGCCTCGCCACCATCCCCAGCCCGTACGGTGAGGGCGACGCCGCCGAACGGTCGGTTGCTGCCATAGATGACCTGCTGGGACAGAGGTAGACGTTGAGGTTGACGTCGACGTTGACTTCGACTTCGTGTTCCCCTCTTCGACCAGTACACATCCCTTCTGGCCAGCAACCAGCAACTAGCAACCAGGAACCAGGGACGTACCATGGGAACCGAACAAAGGACCCGTCCATCATTGATCGAGCACTAGGCCGCTACTAATGCGCCTCGCGTACGTCACATCCCAGATCCCTCGTCGCTCAGAGCTTTCGCCGGGACCGATCGACGCCGAATGGATCGTTTCGGAACGAGGCGCCATCGACATCACCGTCTTCGCCGACTTCTCGAGTGACGGCGCCGACCTCGTGACGGACGCCGGCCTGCCGGTACACATCTCACCGAAGCGGCCCGTATTCATCGAAGGTGCCCTCGAGACCGCGGAACAGATTCAGGCACGAACGATGCTTCGCCTCCATATCGAGGATCCGTTCGACGCCGTCGTGTACGACTCCTCGGTCACGGCGGATTGGGCCTGGCACCAGCCGCGGCTCGAATCGATTCCCCGCGGCGTGGCACTGGGAGCCGGTCCGATTCGCGACATCCGGCTCGTCTCCGCCGCTCCGGCGCTCTTCCGGACCCACGGACGGCATCTATGGACGACAAGCGGTTCGCTTGCGTCGGCCGACTTCCTGCTCGGCGATGCTCCCCCCGAGGCGTACGGCTTCCGGACGGGCCCGCTCGCTCCCCGGTACCGGCTCAATGCCCTGCCAGACCCGGCCCCTGCCGGCAACTCGCCCGCCCTCGTAGCCGTCGTCGCTCTGAACGAGGACCCGGCCGGCCTCGCCTCGCTCGTCGAGCGAGCCGGGGAAGCCGCCCCGATCGGAGCGTCCACCATCCTCGCGGTAATCCATCCGGATGTGGCCACCGGTCCCGAGACCACCCGGGACATCGTCGTCGGCAGCCTTCCCCCTCACCTCGCCGATCGAGTCCGCCTGGCGGAGCCCTCCTCGGACGGTGTTGCCGCCGGATTGCTGGCGCAGGCCGACTTCGTAGTCGCTGCCCGCACGTCCGACCTGGCAATCCCTGCGGTCCGTGAGGCCGTCGGCCGGGCGGGTGGAGCGGTCATCGAATCGACCCGGGACGGGGCGACTTCGTTCGGCAGCGCCGGCCTCGAGAAGCGGCCCCATACCGGGCCGGCGCTGCTGCCGGTCGATCGCCCGCTGGCCGACCTCGTCGAGGTGATCGACAATGTCACGGCACCGGCGGTGGTGCTTCACAGCCGTGAGGCTGCCGATCTGGCGCGGAGGGTATGGCGGTTGCCCGGGTCTTCCCAGGCCGGTCTCGTCCTTGTGTGCGACACCGACCCGTATCTCGGGTCGGTTGACCCGGCCCGGCCCGCCTTCAATGTTCTCGGCTTCCGGATGGACTCGTGGCCTTCAGTGCGCCGGCTCCTCGAGCAGGCCTCGACACTCCACGAGCTGGTCTCCTGGGTGGCCGGCCTCTCCCATGCCCCCCGCATCGATCTCCTCGCCCTCCCCGTCAACGGCGCCAGCCACGGGAGCCTGGCACCCACTTCGGCAGGCATTCCGGCCTGGGCTACCGATCGGGGCATGCTTCCGCCCGCCAATTTCGCAGGGCTCTCGGTCGTGGCCGCGGTGGAGAGGATCGTCCAACATGAACTCCCGGGCTCGGACATTCAGCAGTGGGCGGAGACCCATGGGTTCCGGGATCGGGTGAGGCTCGCACTTCCGTGGAAATGGGGACTGCTCGCCCGGGCCATGCGTGGCCGCTGGTGAGGACCTGGCCGAAGGTCACCGTGGTCGTCTGCGGATCCGCCGACGAACCGGCCGTCGGCCACACGCGGGCTTCGCTGGGTGCCTCCGACTACCAGGGCGAACTCGAGATCCTCACCGGCCCGCCCGGCGATGACTCCTCGCCCGCCGCCGTCGCCAACCGACTCGGCCTGGAGGCGTCGAGCGGCTACCTGCTGGTCCTGGCAGCCGGGACCACGCTGGATCCCCGGTGCCTCCGCCGTCTCGTGGCCAGGGCCGGGGAAGAAGACGAACCGGTCATCGTCTCCGCCGACCGACGAGGCGCCGATGGCCGACCGATAGCCGGACAGGGCTTCTTCTCGGTGGCCCGGGAGGTTATCGACGTGCTGCCCGAAGACCGGCTGCCGCACGACCTTACGGGTGTCCCCACCATGCTCATCCGGACCACCGCATTCAACGCGGCCGGTGGATTCGACCTCGGCCTCGCCACCTCCCCGGCCCTCGCAGCCGACCTGGCCATCCGCATGATCGGTCCGGGCGGGCACATCGGGCGAGCTACCGGAGCCGTGGCACTCGAGCCCGGGATCCGGTCCGGACTGGAGCGCACACCCGCCTACCGGCTGGCATCCCCCTCTGCCATTTCGCCGGATGCGCTCGAATCGAAGCATCGTCGACCGCAGACGATCCTGTGGGTCGCCCCCCACCTGCCGAACCCATCCCGATCGGGCGTCGATGCCCGCCACATTCAGATGATGAGGGCGCTGCGAAGCCCGGGCACCGAGCTCGTGGTGTTCTCCGCTCACGGCACTCATGAGGCGGCGACCGAACGGCGACTCGACGCCCTCGGCATCCACCGTATTGCCCCGCCACCCGATGAACGCTGGGAGCCGAACCTCGGCCGGGATCACCGATTCGAGGACGTATTCGGGGCGCGCCCCTGGGACACGATCCTCGTCTCACACAGCCATATGGCCCCGGGCATCATGCCGATCATCAGGCGGGCAGCAGGAGATGCCCGCACCATCGTCGACATGGGCTCCGTTCGGTTCCCGGCCGCCCACAACCCCACCTCCCCGCAGCCCGATGTGAACGACCCGTGGGTCGTTCAGGAAATCGCCACGCTCAGCGGGGCAGATGCGGTCGTGACGGCGACAATCCAGGATCGACACATCATCGAGCTCGCCGAACCGACGATCCCCGCCTTCGTCTGGAGCGCCCTCGGAGAGGACCCTGGTCCCGGCGGAACGTTGGATGGGTCCCTGCTCTATGTCGGCGATCTGTTCCACCACCCGAACGCGCAGGGGATCGAGTGGTGGCTCGACGCTGTCGCAGCCCGGGTCGAGGCCCGGATGGGACGGCCGGTTCCGCTTCGAGCCGTCGGCACCGGGTCCGAGATCTACCGGACCATCTGGCGGCACCCGCACAAGATCGAGCTGGCCGGCTGGCAACCCGATCTCGGCCGCGAGCTGGCAGCGGCTCGCGTGCTCACCATTCCACTCACCTACACAACCGGCACCGGCGGCAGGATGGCGACGGCTCTGGCGGCCGGACTGCCCGTCGCCGCCTCTGCGCCCGCCGCCGCGCTCCTCCCGGATCGACTGGCCGGCCTGGTGCACGTTGGATCCAGCCCGGCCGAACTAGCCGGAGCCATTGCCGGTCTCCTCACCGACGATGCCCGCTGGGAGGACGCCCGGGCCGCCTTGCTAGAGACGGACATCCCGGCACTGCGCGTTGCGCAATCGAACCGGTTCGTCGATTGGCTTGCTTCGATCGAATCCCGGGACGGCCCGGGCCGCAGCGCAGCTGCTAGCCAGATGTCTGGTAGCCGCCGAGGACTTCGTCGGCTGGTCCGAGCATCTTGATCCGGCCTCGATCGAGCCACATCGCCCTGGTCGCCAGGTTTTTCAGCATCTCGATGGAATGCGAGACCACCACCACCGCCGATCCGCCGTTGATGAGTTGATTCATGCGGGCCTGCGATTTGGCCCGGAACGCCTTGTCACCAACCGAGAGCACCTCGTCGACCACCAGCACTTCGGGTTCGATGTCGGTGGCAACCGAGAACGCCAGCCGGCCCATCATCCCCGATGAGTAGCTGCGAGTGGGAACGTCGACGAACTCCTCGACCCCGGCCCATTCGACGATCGGGCCAACCCGTTCTCGCATGTGGCGCGGGTCGCGTCCGAGCATCGATCCGTACAGGATGATGTTCTCCCGGGCCGTGAGTTCCGGATTCATGCCCGATCCCAGCTCGATCATTGGCGCCACCTGACCGCGCACGATGACGCGGCCGGTCGTGGGGGGAAGCACCCGGGCGATGACCTTCATGAGGGTCGATTTGCCCGCCCCGTTCGGGCCGACGACCGCGAATATTTCCCCCCGGGCAACCTCAAAGGAGACTCCGTCGAGGGCATGGATCCACTCGACCTTGCGTTGACGGCGAATTGTTCGGACCGCCGCCTCTTTGATCGTGCCGACGTTGGCCCGGTCCAGCCGATAGCGGAGGGTTACATCACGAGCCTCAATGGGCTGACTCACAATCGCACCACGACCCGGCGCCAGTTGCGGGAGAACACGAACACGCCGAGGGCGAGCGCGAGAATGCCTGATCCCGCCATCATCGCCAGGTTCCACGCCGGCGGCATCTCTCCGCCGTAGACCCAGGCCCGAAACGTCACGAGGTAGCTGTAGACCGGGTTCACCTTGACCATGAGAAGTGCCTTGGGCGAGTTCTCTATGAGGCTGAGGGTCCAGAACGTGGGAATGAGGTAGTTGAGCAACTGGGTCACCACCCGGGTTATGTCGAGAACGTCGCGGAAGTACACGGCGGCCGAAGCGATGAGCAGACCGATGCCGGTGGTGAGCATGAGCATGAAGACGAGCGGAATCGGAACGAGGATGATCGTCCAGGGAATGCCTGCCCCGAGGATGAGCTGGAGACCGAGGAGAGGAATCATGCTGAGCAGGAAGTGAGTGGCGGCCGCCACCGCCGCCGCCAGCGAGAAGATCTCGGGGGGTATGTACATCTTGATGAGCACGCCGCGGCTGTTGATGATGGCCGAGCCCGACGCGATCAGGCCCTGCGAGAAGTAGGTGGCGATGAGAATGCCGGCCGTGAGGTAGACGACGTAGGGGACCCCGAGATCGCTTCCCCGGCCGAAGAAGTTCGAGAACACGATCCACAGCACGGCAATGGTGAGCATCGGATTGAGGATGGTCCAGGACACGCCGAGGACGGATCGTTTGTAGCGCACGGTCAAATCCCGCACGACCAGGAGCCGAATCAGGCCCCGATACCGCCAAAAGTTTTGGAACTCGGTGATGAGTGGTCGGCGGCGAGTGTCAGAGTCATAGAAAACCGTCGATTGCACTGCCGTCACGGGGGGAAATAGTACCCCGGAGCCGCAAGTGCGCCCGGCATTGGAGGACTCAGGTCGGGGCTCGCTCTGGTCTACGCTGCGTGCCGTGGAAGACAATCCGATCGCTCGACGCGGCTTCTGGCTCGCCTCACTCACCGTCCTTCCCCTCCTGGTCTGGTGGCTCGGTTGGTTCCCCGGGTTCCTGTCGCCGGACTCAGTCGATCAGCTCGATCAAGTCGCCACCGGTGACTTCATCAATGGGCATCCGGCCTTCCACACCATCACGATGTGGCTCATCACACGGGTGTGGGATCATGCCGGCGCCGTGAGCCTGGTTCAGGTAGTCGCCCTGGCCCTTGTGCTGGGCCTGGTTGTGCGGCGTCTCGTTGAGATCGGCGTGCCACTGTGGCTCGGGGTCGGAACGGCCTGGCTGGTTGGGCTCTTGCCGGCGGTCGGCCCGACGGCGATCACCCTGTGGAAAGACGTGGCCTTCACAGTGGCCTTCCTCTGGGTATTTGCCGAGCTGCTCCAGATCGTCCGCCTGCGAGACGCCTACTGGTGGGATGCCGGCCGCCCGGTCCGATTGGGAGCTGCCCTCTCGCTCGTCTGGCTCTTCCGCCACAACGGTCTGCTGACATCCCTCGTCGTGGTGACCGTCCTGGCCGTTGTGAATCGGAAACACATCTATCGCCTTGCCCCGACCGTCCTCACGCTGTTTGCCATCGTGCTCCTCGTGCAGGGCCCGCTGTACTGGGTGTTCTCGGTCGACCGGAGCGGCAAGCCCGCTGCCGCCGAGGTCCTCATTCCGGTCGTCGCCTCGTCGTTCGTCCACGAGCCGGAGAACTTCGACGAGAGCGAGCTGCGGCTCCTGCAATCGATCGCCCCGCTCGAGGTGTGGGAGTCGCGCTATGACTGCGATGCTGCCGACCCGCTTCTCTTCGCCCCCGAGCTGAATATCGAGGCGATCCGGTCCGACCCTTCCCCGTTCCTCCGGCTGGGAGTGAGGACCTTCGTGCGGGATCTCGATACGAGTCTCGGCCTCTACTGGTGCCGGGCATCGTATCTGTTCGTTCCATCCCAGCCCGACGACGCCTACCTGCACCGCCCTCCGTTCGCCATCGCCGAAAACAACCAGGGTCTCACGCGCGAGCCGGTCTGGTCACCGGCCTTCGACATGACCCGCTGGGTGTTCCGCAATGCCGAGTCGGATGGGTGGCTGTGGCTGACGTGGCGGCCCGCCCTCGCCATCTGGGCCATGATCGCCACCTACGCAGCCGCGGCACGGCGCGCCCGCGTCCTCCTCATCCCGGGAACACTCGTCGCCATCCATCTCCTCAATGTGGCTGCCACATCATTGAATCACGAGTTCCGGCTCGCCTTCCCCCTCTACGTGACGGCCTTCATGAGCCTGCCGCTCTGGTGGTTCGTCAGATATCCCGAGCGGCTATCTCAAGCGGAGGGAAGCGTCGAATCGCCGCGGCGGACGCTCCTCGACGACGATGTCGCTGCCGTCCGGATCGGGCAGAGGGATGTCGAGGGCATCGAATAGACGACCGACTCGTTCGGCCCAGCCGTGAGCGGCCCTCGCCCGGTCGGCATCGAGCGGCGGCGCCGCCAGCGCCGCAGCCACCGCCGTCGGCAAATCCTCGTCGAGGTAGGTCCCTTCGACCCCCACCAGCGGCTCGAGTGGCGGGGCGGCCACCGGGACCCCCATGGCGAGCGATTCGTACGCCTTGAGCGGACTGACGGCGTGGGTGGTCTCGTTCAGCTTGAACGGAACCAGGCTCACGTCGGCCTGGGCGAGATACCAGGGAAGCTGGAATTGCGGTTTGAGGCCGAGGAAGTGAACGTTGGCGGGTACCGGCGGATGGCCGTGCTCATCACCGATGACCTGCACACGGGCCGCAGGGAACGCCTCGCCGATTGCCCGTAGCGCGTCCCAGTCGAACCAGTCGCCGTACAGCGAACCGTGATACGACAGCAACGGCCCCGACCCGGCCGGGATGTCCTCCGGAACCCGGGTGGGGGCACCGGCGAACATGTTCTGATTGACGCCGTTCGGCACATAGGCCACGGCCCGGCCACCGCTGCGCTGCTCGAGATTTCGAACGAGCAACCGGGCTGAGCCGCTCAGCGTGTCGGCGGCCGAGATGAACTCATCCTCCACCTCCGACCGGTACCACCAGCCCCCGAGCGCCTGGTCGGACCAGTCGTCGATGAGGTCGTAGACCACCCGAAACCCGGCCCGCCCCAACCGACGGGTCGCGGTCAGCACCGGCGGGCTCGGGATCTCGACGATGGCAAGACGCAGGTCGGTCTCAACCCTGCGCAGATAGGCGCCGACGTCGAACTCACCGAGCCGGTACTCCTCGAGTCGCGGGTGGAGGAATCGCAGACCGAGATCCACCGAGTGCCCCGATCCGTATTCGGCGACATAAGCGACGTGGAAGCCGCGCCTGGCCAGCTCCATGGCGATCTGGGCGCCCCGGAATCCGCCTCCCACATCATGAAGTGGTACGGCCGCCAGGATGACGGCAGCACCGAGCGCATCGATCGGGTCGACTCTGGGCGGGGCAACCACCGGCCCCGGACGCGGTGTCAGGGCCAGGTGATGACCGGCTCTCGTCACCCGCGACAGCAAACCGGCCAGGGTGACGTCGCCGGGCGGGCTCCCACCGACCTCGTCCCACACCGGTCGCCGCACCGCCATGCCGTGCACGTCGATACGAGGAGTGACGGTGCCGGCCAGTCCTCCCGGCTCGGCGGCTCCGAGGATCGAGACTGCCACCTCCGGGTCGGCAAGCGGCAGGAGCAGCTCGGCCCGATCGGTGCCGTCCAACGGGCGAGCTGCAACAGCAACGATGTCGTGGCCATCGGCAACGACGCTGCCCGCATACTGGATCACCGCTTCGGGCGCCGCGCCGTAGCCCTCCGGGTCAACGGCTCGCACGGTAACGGGGGTGGCCTCGATCCAGCGCTCCCGATCGGTGGCAACGACAACGTCGATATTGACATCGCCGGCGGGAAGCTCTGGCGTGCGAAACCGGGCCATCAGGCGAGCCGGCACGAGCGGTCGGATGAGGGTCTTCAAGCGGCGAATCATGGGAGCCAATCCGGGAACCGACCCTCGGTCTCGGGCCGGACGCGGTGGACCGGACGGTGGAACTGGCGTTCGTCGATGGCCCAGCGAGTGTGGGGGAATGCCCCGAGATAGTCACTCTCCTTCAGGACGGGCCCCGACCCCCTCGTGCCTGCCTTGGCGAGCCGGTCGGGCCCGGCCGCCGGGTCGAGCAGCGACCACCGGCGCCACAACGTCGGGTGGCGTCCCGACTCCACCCCGGCCGCGTACGCATCGAGGTCGTCTTCCA